>JACDAO010000797.1 GCA_013695405.1 Acidobacteriota bacterium
GAGCGAGGTCATGTCGACGATGGTGCAGATGCCAGTGCGGGTGAATCCGCCGCCGGCGGAGATCGGCGAGACCATCTCGCCCGGCTGCGCATCCTTGGAGACCGCCTTGCCGCTGAACGGCGCGCGAATCACCGTGTCGTCCAGGTCGGCGCGCCGCACCCCAACCTGCCGCTCGGCGACCAGCACGTCCTGCCTTGCCGCCTCGAGCCGGGCGCGCAGCGCATCGACCTGTGCGGTGGCAGCGTCGACGTCGGCGGCGGCGACCAGGCGCTCGGTGGCGAGGCTCTGCTGGCGGCCGAGCGCCACTTCGGCCTCGCGGATCCGGACCTCGGTTTCGATCAGGCGGGTGCGGACCGAGGCCAGTTCCGCCTCCGAGAGCGCCAACGCCGCCTGGGCGGTGGAGTCGTCCAGCCGCGCCAGCACCTGGCCGCGGCTCACCGACATGCCCTCGTCGACGTAGACCGCGGTGACCTTGCCGGTGACGCGCGAGGAGACGGTGGCGCGGCGCCGCGCGGTGACGTAGCCCGAGGCGTTCAACACGGCCTCGTCGCCGCTCGCCCCGCCGGCGCCACGGACCTCAACCGCCGTCATCGTCACCGCCAGCGGCACCGCGCGGGTCATCCACCACCAGCCGGCCCCGCCAATGGCGAGCAGCAGCCCACCGGCCACCAGCCAGCGCCACAACGAGGAGCACTCCTGGCCGCGAGCCGTGCGGTCGATCCGGAGCGAAGCGAGGTCGGAACTGAGGTCGGTCACAGGGGTCCTGACTGCGCACAATCGCGCTCAACAACGCACGGTACGGCCGGCCGCGCGGCGCGGTTCGCCGGCATCGGCCAACCGACGCATCGTCCCGGTGAACTGACTGGGAAGACGACCGGTTCTCATCGGTTCTGACTGCCCGTATGCTGGTGTGATGTTCACCGCTGCGGATCACGGTGCGCCCGGCGCCACCTTTCACGCCGACCTGCAGGCGCAACTGGAAGCGTTGATCGGCGACGAGCGCGACGTGATCGCGAACCTCGCGAACGCCGCCGCCCTGATCTGGCACACCACCGCTGACGTGAACTGGGCAGGATTCTACCTGCGTCGGGGGGAGGACGTGCTGGTGCTCGGACCGTTTCAGGGCAAGCCGGCGTGCGTGCGCATCGACGTGGGACGTGGCGTCTGCGGCACCGCGGTGGCCCGCGACGCCTCCGTGCTGGTCGAGGACGTGCACGATTTCCCCGGGCACATCGCCTGCGACAGCGCCTCGCGGTCCGAACTGGTGGTCCCGCTGCGTCACCAGGGGCGCGTCGTCGGCGTGCTCGACCTGGACAGTCCCTCGGTCGGTCGCTTCACCGAGGCCGACCGCGCCGGCTTCGAGGCGTTGGTGCGGGCGCTCGAACGGCGCACGGACCTCGGAAGCGTGTCATAGCACGCCCCTCGACCTGAAAGGGCCGACAAGCCCGGTCGGTTCGGGTATAATTGTAACTGTAGCGGTGACGATTTCATCGCCGGGCATCCGCAGGAGAAACCCATGTTGAGTCGCCTCGCCCTGGCTGCCGTCGCCGTCGCTGTCCTCGCCGCCCCGGCCGCTGCCCAGACCTGGAAGATCGACCCCGCCCACTCGACCGCGACCTTCACCGTCAAGCACATGATGGTCAGCACGGTCCACGGCAGCTTCGGCAAGATCGAGGGCAGCGTGGTCTACGACGGCGAGAACATCGCCGCCGTCAAGGCCGAGACCATCATCGACGCCACCACCATCACCACCAACAACGAGAAGCGGGACGCGCACCTCAAGAGCCCCGACTTCTTCGACGTCGCGGCCCACCCGACGATCACCTTCAAGAGCAAGCGGGCCGAAGCCGTCGGCAATGGCAAGTTCAAGTTGATCGGCGATCTGACGATGCGCGGTGTGACCAGGGAAGTGGTACTCGACGTCGAAGGGCCGAGCGACTCCATCGTCGTCCAGAACGCGACCCGCGTCGGCGCGACTGCGACCACGACCCTCAACCGCCAGGATTACGGCGTCAACTGGAGCCGCAGCATCGATGGCGGTGGCGTGGTGGTCAGCGACCAGGTCAAGGTGACGCTCGAACTCGCGCTGATCAAGCAGACCACCTAACGTGGGCGCAGGGCTCAAGGCTTACGGGCTACAGCCGGGAGTAGCCGCGGGACTTGTCCCGCGGGAGGCCTC
>JACDAO010000818.1 GCA_013695405.1 Acidobacteriota bacterium
GTTGTCGACCACCCCGCGGCCGACGAAGGCGACCCGTCGGTCGAACTGGGCAGCCAGATCGACGAGGATCTGCATGCGGTGGATGCTCGAGGCGAACATCGCGACGACGATCTTGCCGGCGGTCGAGGTGAAAATCTCCTCGAAGCCGTCGATGACGTCGCGCTCCGAGCCGGCCACGCCGGGTCGATCGACGTTGGTGCTGTCGGCAAACAACGCCAGCACGCCCTGCTGCCCGAGTTCGGCCAGCCGGTGCAGATCCGTGGTCTCGCCGTCGAGCGGGGTCAGGTCGATCTTGAAGTCGCCGGTGTGCACCAGCACGCCGGCCGGCGTGTGGATCGCCAACGCCAGGCAATCGGGCATGCTGTGCGTGACCCGCAGGCATTCGATCGTGAACGGGCCGATCGTGATGCGATCGTGCGGCGTGACCGGATGCAGACGGCCCTTGGTGGCAATCGCGTGCTGTTCGAGCCGTGATTCGACCAGCGCCAGCGCCAGCCGCGACCCGTAGACCGAGCCCTCGACCAGCGGCATCAGATACGGCAGGCCGCCGATGTGGTCTTCGTGACCGTGGGTCAGGAAGACCGCGGCGACCTTGTGATCCAGCCCTTCGAGGTAGTCGAGGTCGGGGACCACCAGCTCGACGCCCGGCAACTCCGGCTCGGCGAACATCACCCCGGCGTCGACCACGATGGTCGTGCCGCCGCAGGTGACTGCCATGGTGTTCATGCCGAACTCGCGCAGGCCGCCGAGCGGCACCACGTCCACAGGCTGCGCCATCGGCGTCGTCTCGGAAACGGTCATCTGGTTGCGTCGTTCCGTCCTGATGTCGGGTGCGCCGACACGTCATCCCTGCGCAGCTGTCCTGCGGAATCGCACAATCATCGCGATGCGCCAC
Source organism: Acidobacteriota bacterium (assembly GCA_013695405.1). Lineage (GTDB taxonomy): Bacteria > Acidobacteriota > Vicinamibacteria > Vicinamibacterales > Vicinamibacteraceae > Luteitalea. Next base: position 896 of record JACDAO010000818.1, read on the forward strand.
GAGCACCGGTCAAGTGGGGGACCGACACCAGCGGACACGGACAACCGACACTCTGGCGGGGAGCCAGCGCCGGCGCCCTGGGTCAGGCCAACTGGGCTTGCCTGAAACAGGTAAGTCCTACAACGGACAGGAGGATAGCACAGCTCACGCGCCAACGGGCCGGGTCGCGTCGGCCAGTCGGGCCAACTCCGTCAGCGTCAGGGTTTCGGCACGTCGCCGGCCGTCGATCCCGGCTTCGTGCAACCACGCCGTTGCGTCAGCGCCCTCGCCCTGGGCCAGCGCGTGCAAGCCGCTACTCAGCATCTTGCGACGCATCGTGAACAGGTGACGAACGACCTGATCGAAGCGTGGATAGTCGCCAACGGGGACCCGGTCGGGGCGAAAGACCAGCCGGATGACCGCCGATCGCACCGTCGGCGGCGGACGGAACGCGCCGGGCGGCAGCAGCAGCAGGCGACTGACGTCGGCCTGCAGCGCCGTGACCACCGCCAGCGGCCCGTAGTCGCCGTTGCCGGGAGCCGCCAGGACGCGATCGGCGACCTCTCGTTGCAGCATCAGCACCGCATCCGATACCAGTCCGGCCCTCGCATGCGCGAGCAGACGGATCAGGATCAGGCTGGCGACGTTGTAGGGCAGGTTGGCGGCGACGCGGTAGGGCGCGCCGCCGTGATGCCAGATTGACGCCGGCAGCCGGAGGAAGTCGCCCGAGTGCACGTGCACGTTGGGCAGGTGACGCTGCTGCAGTTCCTCGACCAGGTCGCGATCGATTTCCACGGCGTGCACGCCGCCGCTGCGGAGCGCCAGTGGCTCGGTCAACTGACCGCGCCCAGGGCCGATCTCGAGAAAGGTCTGCTCTGGCTGCGGGTCGATGGCGGCGATCACCTTGTCGACCCAGACGCGCTCGAGGAAGTGCTGGCCGAAGCGCTTGCGCGCCCTCACTCGGTCGAACCTTCCTGCTCGGCCCAGAAGGTGTCCTCGATCTCCTGAATCTCCTCCTCGGACAGGCCGAAGTAGTGGCCGACCTCGTGAATCAACGTCTCGGCGACCATCATCACCGCGTCGTCGTCGTCGATCGCGTCCTCTTCGATTGGGCGCTGGTACAACACCACCTGGTCCGGCTCGCGGTTGCCGTCGCCCCAGGGGCGCTCGGTCAGCGGCGTGCCGAGGTAGAGGCCATACAACGTGTCCGGCGGCTCGATCTCCATCTCGGCGAGCAGCGCCGCCGGTGGCTCGTCGTCGACCAGGATCGCGATGTTGCGCATCGCCTCGCGGAACTTCTCGGGGATCAGCGCCAGTGCTTCCTCGATCACCGCCGCAAACGCCTCGCGGGTCATCGCCTCCCTCGCTTGCGCGCGCCGACAGCGCTCGACGATCGGCGTGCAGCGTTCGGCGTTCTTGACTCGGCCTTCGGGGCGCGCCTGTCGGCCTTGGTCGTCCTCGACACGTAGGCGCCGGACTTGTCCGGCGCGGGCGTCCTCGACGCTTCGACGATCGGCACCCCGGCCTTGCGACGACGGGTCGGCGCCCCTGCGGCTGGCGCGTCCAGATCGAGCGCGGCACGGCCGGCCGTCTTGAACGGGTAACGGCAGATGTCGCGGACCTCGCACTGCGGACACAGCGGCCGCGGACGGCAGATGCGCCGGCCGTGCAGGATCAACCCGTCCGACATCGCCGTCCACTGCTCGGGCGGCAACACGCCGCAGAGGTCGCGCTCCACGGCTTCGGGCGTAGTCTCGCGGGTCAGGCCGATCCGCTCGGCGACCCGCAGGACGTGGCGGTCGACCGGCAGCCCAGGGACCCCCAGGGCATGCCCGAGCACGACGTTGGCGGTCTTGCGGCCCACGCCTGGCAGCGCCGTCAACGCGTCCATGTCGCCAGGCACCGCACCGCCGTGGTCCTGCACCAATTGGTGCGACAGCGTGATGATCGCCCTCGCCTTGACGCGAAAGAAGCCGGTCGGCCGGACCAGCGCCTCGACGTCGTCCAAAGCCGCCGTCGCCAGCGTGGCCGCGTCCGGATAGCGCGCGAACAGCGCCGGCGTGGTTTCGTTGACGCGCCTGTCGGTCGACTGTGCCGACAGGACGGTGGCCACCAGCAGTTCGAAGGCGTTGCGGTAGACGAGTTCGGTGTCTGGTGACGGGTAGTGGCGGAGCAGACGGTCGAGCACCGCGAGAGCTGACGGCAGGGCAAGCGGCGCGACGGCGCGCGAACGGGGCACGGGCGGATCGTAGCAGGCAACCGCTTCCAGCTTCGGGCAGCCTCTCGCCTGTGGTCCGTGGCCTGACACAGCAAGGGGTGCCGCCCCCGGTCGGGAGGGGCACCCCTTGGTGAATTGACGGTCGGACAAGTCCGACCGCTACGAACCAGTTGCGCAAGTCCGACCTACGAACAAGTCGGACAGGTCCGACACCGATGCCGGGCCGGCGCCCCGACTCTAGAAGTCGAACCGGACGCCGAGCTGGAACTGACGCGCCGGCTGGGCCGAGTTGATCGTGCCGTACGCGACGGCGTTGGCGT
>JACDAO010000815.1 GCA_013695405.1 Acidobacteriota bacterium
GAGCTGCATCGCCAGTTGCGCGAAGTAGGCGTTGCACGAGGCGACCAGCCCGTGGCGCAGATCGACGGCGCCATGCGGGACGGTGTCCTTGGCGTCGTCGCGCACCGGTCGGGTCCAGCCGCGCACGTAGTTGCCGACCCGTCCGCCCGGCAGCCGGACGCACGCATTCGTCGTCGACTGCAATTCGGGGCGCGTGCGCAGCGCCGCGGCAGCGACCAGGATCTTGAACGTGGAGCCTGGCGGGTAGAGCCCATACCGGACCCGATCCAGCAGCGCCTGCTGGTCGCGCTCGGCGACCACGTCGGTCGCGCGCCCGTCGCCGTCAGGCCACGGGTAGCTGACCGAGGCCAGCACTTCGCCGGTCGCGACGTCGAGCACGACCGCGGCGCCACGCTGGTGGGAGCCACGGGCAATCCCGGCCCGCAACGCGCGCGCCACCCGCTGCTGCAGGCGCGCATCGATCGAGGCGTGCAGGTCGCGCGATCGCCCGAGCAGCACGGTCACGTCGGCCCGGGCCGAATCGGCTCCATGACGGACGATCGGCAGCAGCGCCGCGTAGTCACGCCTGACCGTGGTCTCGCGTGACCCGGTACGTGGATTGACGACCTCGACCAGCCGCTGATGGTCGTCGAACCCCTTCAACTGACTATCGCGATCGCGCTCGAGGTACGACGAGTTGCGTGCCGCCCAGTTGGCCTGCGTCGCCCAGTCGCCCAGCACGCTGAAGGCCAGCGCACCGAGCGGGTAGCAGCGCACGTCAGACGGCGCGCAGGACCGCTCGCGGCCGACGCCGGCCTCGAGGAAGGACGCGTCGATCGTGGCCATCTCCGCACCGCGGCTGGTGGCCAGCACCAGGCCGTGCCGGTCGTAGATCGTGCCACGCTCGATCGCCCGCGCCGCGGTGACCAGCCGCGGGTTGTACTCGAAGCGATAGCCGCCGTCGGCCTGCTCGCTCAGGCTCGGCCGGGTCGCCAGCGTGTCGGCCCTGACCACCTGGATCCACGCTGCGCGCGTGCCGAGGGCGATGGCCATCGTCGCCAGCACCGCGCCGAGGCAACGCACCGGCTGGCGCAAGTGGAAGCGCACCGGACCCTGCCGCCGCGCGATTGCCAGCACCACACCGATGGCCAGGCAGTTGGCGAGCATCGACGACCGCCCGTAGCTGAGGAAGGGCGTGACGACGCCGGTCAGCGGCAACAGGCCGAGCAGGCCGCCGGCAATGACGAACGCCTGGACGACCAGCGCCAGCGTGATCCCGATCGCCAGCAGCGCGCTGTAGTCGCCCGGCGCCCGCACCGCGATGCGCAGGCAGCGCCAGGCAAGCAGGACGAACAGCCCGATCACCGCCATGACCCCGACAAACCCCAGTTGCTCGCCTATCGCCGCGAGCACGAAGTCGGTGTGGCCCTCCGGAATCGACTGCGGGCTGCCGAAACCGGAGCCACTGCCACGAAACGCGCCCGTCGACATCGCCCACAGCCCATGCGCAATCTGGTTGCCGCCAGGGACGCCGTTGTTCCAGGGATCGAACCAGATCCGCACCCGCTGCCCGACCGTAGCCGGGAAGCCAATCGCATACGCCACCGTGAAGCCCGCCACCAGCATCGCAATGCCGACGACGACGAACGCGAGACGGGCGCGGGCGACCGCGTACAGTGCGATGACGACTCCTGAAAGGACCAGGGCCGGGCCAAGATCCTTCTGCAGGAAGAAGAACGCCAGCACCAGGGCCATGCTGGCAACCACCGGACGGACGTCGCGCCAGCGCGGCAGCCGCACCAGGCGCAGCCACGGCCGTTCGGTGGTCGGCCGTTCCGACAGCTCGCGCAGGAACTCGAGTCGGCGGGCCAGCGCGCCGGCAATCGCGCACACGACCAGCAGCCGAATCACCTCGACCGGCTGCGCGCCGAGCAGGTTGACCTTGACGCCACTCGTGCCTGGTCCCGTGCCGAACACCAGCAGCAGCGCCGCCAGCAGCAGCGCCAGCGCCAGCGGCGCCAGCACCGCGCGCCGCAGCGGCGATGACTCGTAATCGACTTCGGACGCGACCAGCAGCAGTGCCAGACCGGCGCCGACGCCGCTGACGAAGGTCGAGGCGATCAACGCGTCGCGCAGCGGGTCGCGCACCGTCACCATGCTCATCAGGCCGATGCCACACAGCGTCAACAGCACCGGCAGCAGCACCGGATCGTCCTGGGCGCCGCGCCAGCGCCGGATCAGGTGTGCGCCCCAGAAGGCCGCGAAGAACCACGCGATCGCCTTCGTCACGGCCGAGACGTACGCCGCGCGCGTCCGCACGACGAGCTGCGGCTTGAGCTGCGCGAGATCGGCCGACGACAGCACTCGGACGCTGGCCGAGTCGTCGCGACCCGCGGCCCTGGTGCGGAGCCGCGTCAGCCGTCGATCGGCACGGGTCTCGGCTGCCGTCACGGTCACGGCTGCCAGTGCGCCGACGTGGTCGGTCGGCGAGTCCTCCGACGTGACACGACGATACAGCCGCTCGGCGACGGCGGTTCGTTCGGCCGGGCTCTCGAACATCGTCAGCAGCGGCGCGAGCTGGGCCGGGCCGGCGAGCGCCCAGAAGTCGACCGCGGATTCGGCACTGTGCGCGCCCGCCGTCGGTCCGAGCCGGCCCCACACCGCCAGCCACACCCCGAGCAGGACCACGCAGGAGCAGACCGCGAGGCCGACCAGCTCGACGTTCCTGCCGCGCGTAGCGGCCGGACTTGTCCGGCCGAAGGCGGTCGTAGCGGCCGGACTTGTCCGGCCG
>JACDAO010000016.1 GCA_013695405.1 Acidobacteriota bacterium
CCCCTCTACGAAGCGCAGGGGCTTGGCTACGGCGTGGTGGTGTCGGCCGAAGGCGCACGCCTGTCGTTGCCCGCGCCTGGTGCGCCGCCTGCCGAGCTGACCTTCTCGATCGAGGGTGCGCGTGGCGGCGCCACGCTGTCGGGCACCTCGCGGCTGCCCGGCGTGGTGCATCGCTACGTCGGCGCGCGCGAGAACTGGGCGACCGGGATGGCCACGTATGCCCGAGTCGACGTCACCGAGGTGCGACCTGGTGTGGACGTCGCCTACTACGGCAACCAGGATCAGCTCGAGTACGATTTCGTCATCGCCCCCGGCACGAGCCCGGACATGGCCGCCATGATCGTGGACGGCGCCGACAGCATGCACGTGGCCGACAACGGCGACCTGCTGCTCCAGGTGGGCACGCGTACACTGCGGCAGCGCCGACCGGTGGCGTACCAGATCCGCGATGGCCGGCACGAGAGTGTGACCGCCAGCTTCGCGTACGACGCCGCGTCACGCCGCGTCGGCTTCCGTGTGGGCGCTTACGACACCACGCGCCCGCTCGTCATCGACCCGGTGATCGTGTACTCGTCCTGGTTCGGCGGCACGGGCTCGGAGTGGTTCGTGAGCGTGGCGCTCGATGCCAACGCGTTCATCTACGTGCTCGGCTTCGCCTCGCAGGGTGGCTACCCGACGACACCAGGCGCGTTCCAGGCCGCCAAGCCTGGCGCCCTGAACACGATCGACTACGTGGTGACCAAGTTCAATCCCGCGGGGACGGCCGTCATCTACTCGACATACCTCGGGGGCACTGCTGACGAGTACTCCAACACCTTCAATATGCCTGGTGACATCGCCGTGGACAGCGGCGGGCAGGTGCACATCGCGGGTGAGACCAGGTCCGCCGACTTCCCGGTGACACTGGGCGCGGCGCAACTCACATTCCGCGGCGGCGCCGATGCCGTGTATGCCAGGCTCGCGGCGGACGGGTCGCTGGCGTACGGGACGTACATCGGCGGCACCGACCAGGACCAGGCGCTCGGCATCGCGGTGGATACCTCCGGCGCCGCGTACATCCTGGGCGCGACGAACTCGAGTGTCGCCGAGCTGTTCCCCGTCACAGCCAACGCCTTCTCCACGGTGCTCGGGGGCCTGCGCGACGTCTTCGTGGCGCGCTTCTCGAGCGCCGGCGCAATGACCTACTGCTCGTACTTCGGCGGCAGCAGCAGCGAGACCTTCTATTCCGGCGACATCGTCGTGGACGACGCCGGCCGCGTCGTGTTCGCGAGTGACACCAGCAGCAGCAGCCTGCCTGTCACTGCATCCGCGCGGCAGAGCACGTACGGCGGCGGCACCTACGACGGCTTCATCGCGCGCATCGACACGGGCGTGGCCGGCACCGCCGGGCTCCTGTACTCGACATTCCTGGGCGGATCGAGCAACGACGCCATCTACGGGATCGCGCGGGACACGTCCGGCAAAATCTACGTCGCCGGGCGCACGACGTCTGCCAATTTCCCGGCGACAGCCGGCGCCTTCGACACGACGTTCAACAACGGATCCTTTGCCGAGGATGGCTTCGTGGCCAAACTCGATCTGGCGCAGACGGGCGCCGCCTCACTCGTCTACGCCACATTCCTCGGCGGAAACGACAGATCAGCCCTCTTCGACATCGCGGTGGACGGCCAGGGACGGGCCCATGTCGTCGGCGAGAGCCGCGCCACGAACTTCCCGCTGGTGGGCGCGGTGGACAGCCGCTTCTTCATCTTCGAGGCCGTCGTGAGCATCCTCGATCCAACGGGTTCGGCGCTGACGTTCTCCACGTACCTCTCGCCGGACGCCAACGGACACGCCTTGAACGGCATCGCGGTGAACAGCGCGGGCGAGACGTTCGTGGTGGGCGTCACCAATGCCGTGTCGGCGCAGTCGGCAGCCACCCCGAACGGGTTCCCGGTCGTCAATGCCATCCAGACGGCGTACGGCGGCGGGGGCAGCGACGGCGTCCTGCAGAAACTGGGCTTCTCCGTGGATCTGTCGCTCACGAAGAGCAGCAGTGCCGGGGTCGTGCTGCCCGGGCAGAACGTCACCTTCACGCTGACCGTGGTCAACCCGAGCAGCGACCCTGCGAGCGGCGTGGTGGTCTCCGACAACCTGCCGGTAGGCCTGGATTACGTGTCGTGCTCTGCCAACCTGTCGGGCATCTGCAGCGGGACGGGCAACGCACGCAGCGTGTCGTTCGCGACGCTGGCGCCCGGCGCCACCGCCACCATTCAGATCGTAGCCAAGATGGTGGCCGTCACACCGGGTCAGCAGATCACCAACAGCGCCACCGTGGTGGCCGGCGTGCTCGATCCGGTGCTGGCGAACAACACCGCCACGTCCACCGTGTCGGTGCCGACACTGGAGCCCACGGGGGACGCCGACGGTGACGGCCTCTCGAATGCTTTCGAGACGCGCTTCGGGCTCGATCCCTTCGGCGGCGCCGGGTCGGGCGCCAACGACGACCCGGATGGCGATGGCAGGACCAACCTGCAGGAGGCTGCGGAGGGGACGCATCCCCGCGGTTTCGTGATCACCTACCTGGCGGAGGGCGCCACCGGGAGCTTCTTCGACACGCGGCTGGCCATCGCGAACCCCACGGCGAGCCCGGCGCTGGTGCTGACGCGCTTCCAGCGCGCCGACGGCAGCACCATCACCGACTACCGCGTGGTGGCCCCACTCAGTCGCACCACGATCGACGTGGACACCGTGCCCGGCCTCGAATCGGCGGAATTCTCGACCCTGATCGAAGCCGACGTTCAGGTCGTTGCCGACCGGACCATGAGCTGGGATGCGACCGGCTACGGCAGTCACGCCGAACGCGGCATCCTGACCCGCACGGCCACCACGTGGTATTTCGCCGAGGGCGCCACGTTCGGTAACTTCAACCTGTTCTACCT
>JACDAO010000067.1 GCA_013695405.1 Acidobacteriota bacterium
CCGCGGCCACGGCCACCACGGCTGCGGCGCGGTCGTCCGGTCGACTCCTCGTCACGGCCGACCACCGACGTCGCCAGCGCATCGCGCGGCTGCTCCTCGTCGTCGGTCGACTCGCCGTCCGCGGGCCCTTCGAACATCCCGGCCAGCACCGGTTCGGTGGCGTCATCGGACAACGGCGCAGCGCTGTCGGGCCGCCCGGATGACTCCGCCGACTGGCCGGGCTCCCCCGACTCGGTCTCGTCGGTCACGACCAGCAGCGAGCCCGGGTAGATACGAATCACGCCCTGTCGATCGCGGTCGAGCCGGAACAGGCCCTCGCGCTGCGAATAGCGCAGCGCATCGACGATGCCGTTGAAGCCAAAACGGCGTTCGTCGAACTGCTCGTCGGCGGCGCGGATCACCTGCTTGGCCTGCCGCACGTACAGCGGCCAGCGGGTGACCAGACCAGGGCGCAGGAAGATCGCCCTGATGGCCTCGTAGCCCTCGGCCAGTTGGGCAGGAGACGCGCCAGGCACGCCCGACCCGCTGTCGCTTGCGCTCGCCGGCTCGCCGTCGGCCGCCTGCGTCTGGGCCGGGGCAACCGGCGTCGGCACAGGAGCGGCCGCGGCCACCGAGCTCGTCGGGGCGTCCTGTCCTGCGTCGCTGCTGCTGGACGGGCTCTCCTTGAGCTCGACCAGCAGGCTGCGCTCGTCGCCACGCAGCGTCACGCCGCCCGCGCGCTCGAGCTTCTGCACGAAATCCCGGAACGTACTGACCCCGAACTCGCGCTCCGAGAAGGTCGAGTCCAGTTGCAGCAGGGTGCTCTTGAGCACGCCCAGCTGCGGGGTGACTTCGCGATCGGTCAGCACCTTGAGGGCCCGCCTGACCAGCGGCATCGCGTCCTTGACGTCCTTGCTGGCGCCGCCACGGCTGCTGCTGCCCTTGCGGCCGATCAGGTTCTCGTAAGCGATGAACTCGGTGCAGTTCTTCTGCAGGATCATGCTCGTGAAGGCGCGACCGCCGACCACGAACACCTGCCGATCGTAGAGCTTGAGCTTCTCGACCAGCGCCATGAAGTCACTGTCGCCGCCGACGATCACGAAGGCGTTGATGTGACTGTGGGTAAAGGCCATCTCCAGCGCGTCGAGCGCCAGGTTGATGTCGGCGCCGTTCTTGTCGCCTCCGGGCGTCAGGTTGCGCTGCACCATCTGGATGGCGTGTTGTGTGAGTGAGCGGCTGTAGTCACCGGCGCGGGTCCAGTCGCCGTATGCGACCTTGGTGACCACCTCGCCGCGTTCCTTCATCGCCTCGAGCACCGCGCCGACGTCGAAGTGACCACCCAGAGTGGTCTTGACGCCGATCTCGATGTTGTCGAAGTCGATGAAGAGGGCAATTTTCAGGCGGGATTCCGTCAAAACCAAACAGTCCTTTCACAGGCGAAGGTGTCGTCACAGCCACCGGGGGAAACTCCAGCGGGCAGCCGAAAACGTCGAAAGCAGTGTAGCAGGTACCAGCCGACCCCTTTCGCGGACACGCACGTCCCGGAGGCGGCGCCGGGTGCGGCCGCGCCGCGCAGGCAGTTGACACTTACGGTTCGGCCACGGGCGACGGCGGCGGGGTCAGCCACGACACCACCATCAACACCAGGAAGCCGAGCGGGATGGTGACGATGCCGGGCTGGCTGAAGGGCACCGGCGCGAGCTCGGGCGGCCAGCCGTAGACGTCGCGGAAGGCCTGCGCACTGCAGAGGATCCAGGCCAGCGAGCTGAACATGCCGACGAAGATCGCCGCGGTGATGCCCTGCTTGGTGGTGCGCGGCCAGAACAGCAGCATCACCAGCGCCGGCAGGTTGGCCGAGGCGGCGACGTTGAAGGCCCAGCCGACCAGGAACGACACGTTGAGGCGCTCGAAGGCCAGGCCGAGCAGCATCGCGACGATGCCGACGCCGACCGCCACCCATTTGCCGGCGCGCACCTTGGCCTGGTCGGTCAGCTCGATCCGGAAGACGTGCGACAGCAGGTCGTGGACCACCGCACCGCTGGCAGCGAGAATCAGGCCGCTGACCGTGCCCAGCACCGTGGTGAAGGCAATCGCCGAGATCACCGCGAACAGCGGCTCGCTGAAGCTGCGGGCGAGCAGCGGCGCCGCCATGTTGTTGTTGGTGACGTCGAGCGCGCCGCTGGTCATCGCGCCCAGCCCGAGATACAGCGTCAACACGTAGAACAGGCCGATCGCGCCGATCCCGACCACCGTGCTCTTGCGTACCGCCGCGATGTCCTTGACCGTGTAGTAGCGGATCAGGATGTGCGGCAGCGACGCCGTGCCGGCAAACAGGGCCAGCATCAACGACAGGAAGTCGAGCTTGTCGAACAGCGTGGTGCCGCGCACGCCCTTGAAGGTCGGGCTCGCGCCCGGCTGCAGCAGGTCGGCGCCGGTCTGCGTCCGGGGCGTGTACACCGTGGCGACCTCGCCCGCCCGCAGCGTCCGACGCTCGGCGGTCCAGGTCTCGATGGTGCTGCCATGGAAGGTCCTCAGGAAGGCCACCGGGTTGAGCGGACCGGTCGAGGTGACCCCGCCCGGCAATGCCGTGACGCGACCGATCGGCGTCAAATCCCGCTGATCGCCGGCCAAACCCTGCGGCCGCCCGTCGACCAGCACGCGGCCGTCCGGGCGCGTGGTCACCACCTGCGTGCCGAGCACCGTGCCGTTGTCGCTGCGGCGGTAGGTGTGGACCACGCCGCCGGCGTCCTGCACCCGCAGCCAGCTCTCGTCCGGCCAGTCGGAATCGACCAGCACGCGGCCTTGCTGCCGCACCACCGCCTCGGAACGCGGCGTGACCGCCAGGTGCGCTGGCACCGTCAGGCCGCGCTGCAGGATCAGCACGGTCAGGGCCAGGCAGAAGGCGACCAGCAGCGCGCCCTTGATGAACTGCACCCAGGTGGTCGAGACCATCCCCGCGGTGACCACGATGATCGTCACCACGACGCCGACCAGCAGCACGCCGGTGCCGTGCGAGAAGCCGAGCAGCGGCTTGATCAGCACGCCGGCGCCGACCATCTGCGGGATCAGGTAGAACAAGCTGACCACCAGCGTGCTGGTGGCGGCCGCGAGCTTGATGCCGCGCGACTGGAAGCGGCTGTCGAGTGCGTCGGCGAAGGTGTAGCGGCCCATTCGCTTGAGCGGCTCGGCGACCACGAACAAGGCGACGATCCAGCCGGCCAGGTAGCCGATCGAGTACAGGAAACCGTCGTAGCCGTAGAACGCGATCATCCCGCAGATGCCGAGGAACGAGGCCGCCGACAGGTAATCACCGGCGAACGCGACGCCGTTGACGAACCAGGGAATCTGCCCGTGGGCGGCGTAGTAGCCGCTCGCCGAGGTGGCGCGACGACCCAGCCACCAGCTGAGTGCGAGCACACTGACGACGAAGCTCAGGAAGACACCGACAGCCAGCGGCGACGTGACGTAGATCATCGGGCCTCACTGCGCGACGCGCAGGTACACGGCGGCGAGCACGAACGCCAGCACAATCAGCAGGAACCCGTACAGGATCGACAGCGGCAGCCCGGCCACGGGAGTGGCCGCCATCAGCCCGGGAGCGAAGGCGCTGACCGCCATGAAGCCGACGTAGAGCGCCAGATAGGACAGGAACAACCACAGGGCGATGCGGGGAATGGCCATGACAGGTGCCGCTACTCTGGCAAAACCGCGGTGGGGCGTCCAGTGCCGACCGCGCGGCCTCGCTCAACCACGACGCTCGGGCCGCCATGCCAGGCCGTAGTTGATGATGCGTTGCAGCAGGTGATCGTAGGCCAGGCCGGCGGCCTCGGCCGACTCGGCGAAGTCCTCGCCATAGGCAATCTGCGGGTTCGGGTTGGCCTCGAGCACGTAGATCCGGCCATCCTCGGTGACCCGCAGGTCGATGCGTGCATAGCCGCTCAGGTCGAGCGTGCGGTAGACCCGCTTGCACAGGCGCTGGATCCGCTCGGCCTGGCCCTCGTCGAGTCCGCCGGCGGCGCCGCTCATGATCCCGTGGCGTTGCTGGTAGGCGCCGCTCCACTTGACCCGTTCGGTGGCAATCCGCCAGCTCTCGCGCGGCAGGTTGCCGAGATTGAGCTCCCAGACCGGGAACACCGTCAGGGTCAGGTTGCCGACGATGCCGACATACAACTCACGGCCGTCGATGTAGCGCTCGACGATCGCGTCGGTGCCGACGCTGTGATGAATGAAACGGACGCGTTCGCGCAGTTTCTCGTCGCTCTCGACCACCGACGCCTGCGAGATCCCGATCGAGGCTTCCTGGGTCAGCGACTTGACGATCAGCGGGAACGTCAGGCGCTTGGGCCGCTGCACCGCGCGGCCAACCCGGAAGACGGCAAAGTCCGGCACCGGGATGCGGTGGTAGGCGAGCAGCGTCTTGGACAGCGCCTTGTCGCGCGACAGCATCAGCCCGCGCGGGTTGCAGCCGGTGTACGGCACCTTGAGCAGCTCGAGGTAGCTGACGATGTTCTGATCGAAGACCCCCACCTCGGTGAAGTTCTCCATCAGGTTGAAGACGATGTGCGGGGCAAACTCCCTGGTGGCGTTGCGGACCACCGCGAGATCGTCGGCGACGCCGACGACCCGGACCTCGTGGCCGAGCACTTCGAGGGTGTTCTTGACGTCGAACTCGGTCTTCCACTTCACCGAGATGTCGTACTTGCTGTCGTCCTCGGGCGGCACGAGGTAATCGTGCATCAGGCCCAGCACGCGAAGGCGCCGCATCCGCGCAGTCTAACGTAAGACGCATCTCACCTGTGCACGGCGAGGGTCGAGCCGCCGGTGATCGAGCGCAGCGCCTGCAGCACCGCTTCTCCATCGCTGGCGCTGTCCTCGGCCAGCAGCGACCACGCCCAGGCGCCGCTGAAGCCGGCCGCGCGGGCGCGCCGCAGCAACAGCTCGGCGGCCTGCGCGCTGCCGCGGCTCGGGAACTCACCGAGCAGCAGCGGCGCCTCGCTCCAGGGCACGCGCGGCAGCACGTCGAGCGGCGCGCGGGCGTCGAGATGGTCGTACCAGTGCACCTGCAACAGATCGAGGCCGAGATCGCGACAGAGCGGCAACCCGCAGGCACTGGCCAGTCCCACCGTGATCGGCTGGGTCGCGTGCCAGCGTACGTGCAGCGTCAGTTCGGACAGCCATTGACGGACGCGCCGCGGCGAGAGCCGGGTCGCCCCGCGTCGAAACGGCGCACTCAGCCACTCGGGTTCGTTGCACAGATCCCAGAGCGCGATGCCGGGATGATCGGCAAAGGCCAGCAGCAGCGTGTCGACGGCGCGCAGCAACTGGTGCCTCGCCATCGCATCCTGGAGCACCGGGCCGCGGCCACCGGTCTGCACGCCGTTGACCACGCGCGTCGGGTCCGCCCAGGTGAAGTCGAACAGCACCGGCACCATGCGGAGGTCGTGACGGCCAAGTGCACCGAGCGCAGCCCGCATGTCGTCGAGCACGACCTCCTGCAGAGCGACTGGTTGGCCGTCCTGGCCGACGGTGAAGCCGGCCCGTCCGTCGCAGAAGACGAACCAGCGCACGACCTCGGCGCCGGCGGCCCGCGCGGTGGCCAGGGTCCGGTCCAGCGCCCCCAGGTCGCGGGTCGACAGGCCGCCGTGCGGGCGCCAGGCGTTGGCGCCGAAGTCGCCCCCGTACGACAGCCACGGCAGGTTCACCCCGATCAGGAACGACGCGGTGGTGGCCTGGATCGGCCCGGCTGCCATGCGGCATTGTACGGAGCACGGCGTCGCGTCGGGCCGATCGCGCGCCGGTCGTGGCAACGGCAGGGCTTACGATTACCGGGAACCGCCGGAGGGCCACGCTCGTCCATCAGCGTGGCCGGCCCGCTCACCTTCCCGTGCGCGAGGGGCCGCTGCGGTCGAGTCTGCAAGTGTTTACT
>JACDAO010000072.1 GCA_013695405.1 Acidobacteriota bacterium
GCCGGCAGACAGAAGCCGCAGTGCACGCAGGTCTCCACCGCGCGGGCCATCGCCGGCTGGTGGGGCTGTCCGAGATCGATCGGGATGTGATGTTGCACGGTCAGCGTCCAGCCGGGACACCGGCGAAGCGGCCGTCGGGGTCGATCACCGTCCGCAACCGCTGCTCGAAGGCATTCGGTGCGAGCGCCCCGAGCCATGGGCGCTCCGGCGCGCCGCGCAACACCTGGCCGGTCAACCCGAGGTCGCGCAGCATCGTATCGAGGGTGTCGAGGGTGTCGGGCCAGGCAATCAGCCCGAGGTTGCCGGCGATGGTGTAACGGCGGGGCGCGTGCGTCGGCGCCAGGCAGAGGTCGAGCGCCGGCAGCACCGGCAGCGTCATCGGCACACGCACCAGCGAAGCGGGGGCCGGTGCCCAGCTCACATCGGCGGCCTGCCGCCAGACCGCGGCATCGTCTTCGCCGTAGAGCACCATCGCGTTCGGTCCGATCGCCTGCTGCAGGATTGCGACGCGTGTCGACAGCGCCGAACGGAAGCCACCGAGTCGCAGCCAGACGCGCTTAGGCGGCACGACGTCAATCGCCTCGAGGTCGATGCCCGCGCGCTGCACGCTGGCTACCACCCGCACCGCTGATGCCACGTCGCCGACCTCGACGCCGATCGTCGCATGGGCCTCGGCCGCCGGGAACACCTTGAACGTCAGTTCCGCAAGGACGCCGATCGTCCCGCAACTGCCGACCAATGCCTGGTGCAGCAGGAAGCCGGCGGCGTTCTTGACCACCTTGCCGCCGCTGGTGATGACTCGCCCGCGGCCGTCCACGACGCGCGCGCCGATCAGGAAATCGCGGATGCCGCCGAAGCGATACCGGCACGAGCCGTTGAAGCCGGCGGCGACGGTGCCGCCGAGCGTGGCACCTGCCGCGGCGAGCGGCGGGTCGAACGGCAGGTACTGACGATGCGGCGCCAGCGTTCGCTCGATCTCGGCGATCGGCGTACCTGCCAGTGCGGTGAAGACGCACTCTTCCGGCGTGTGCTCGGTGATGCCCGTGAGCGCGGAGAGATCGAGTGTGGTGACTCCGGGCAGCGGACTGGACAGCGCCGGCTTGCTGCCGCCGCCACGCACTCTCAGACGTGCGTGCGCCGGCACCACCTCGGCCAGTTCGTCGATCGAGGCAGGCTGCACGATCATGCGCGCGAGATCACGCCCGCACGTTCGAGCGGGTGCAGCCCATGCGACGCGGTTGCGCCGCTCGGCGGCCCGAGCTTCTTGCCGGTGTTGGCGACGCCATGCGGGTCCATTGCCTGCCGGACCCGCCGCATGCAGTCCAGATCGACCTCGTTGTACATCTCGCCGAGGAAGGCGCGCTTCTCCAACCCGACGCCGTGTTCGCCGGTAATCGATCCCCCGAGGCGGATGCAGAGACGAAGAATCTCGGCGGCCAGCACCTCGGCGCGGTCGTGGGCGCCCGGTTCGCGTCCGTCGTAGAGAATCAACGGGTGGAGGTTGCCATCGCCGGCATGGAAGACGTTGGCGACGCGGATGCCATGGGTGCGCGACAGCTGTTCGATTGTCGCGAGCGCTTCGCCGAGCTTGGCGCGCGGCACGACGCCGTCCTGGACGATGAAGTCGGGACTGAGCCGTCCGACGGCGGAGAAGGCGCTCTTGCGGCCCTTCCAGATCCGGGCGCGCTCCTCGTCGTCAGCAGCAATGTGCGTGTGCGCGACGCCGGACGCCGACAGAATCCGCAGCAACTGCTCGAATTCCTCGGCGACCTGCGCCGCGTCGCCCTCGCACTCGACGATCAGCACCGCCGCGGCACCGGTCGGATAGCCGGCGTGAACGGCGGCCTCCGCGGCGTCCATCGCCAGGCGGTCCATGATCTCCATCGCCCCGGGCAACAGGCCTGACTCGATGATGCGCGACACGGCATCGCCAGCCGCCTGCAGCGAGTCGTACGCCGCCAGCACGGTGCGATAGACGGCCGGTCTGGCCACGAGTCGCAGCGTGATCTCGAGCGCGACGCCGAACAAGCCCTCGGAACCGACGAACAGGCCGGTGACGTCGGCCCCGGCCTGTTCGAGGCTGTCGCCGCCGAGCACCGCGACCGTGCCGTCGCCGAGCACCACCCGCAGGCCGAGCACGTGGTTGGCCGTCATGCCGTGGCGGAAGCAATGGGCGCCGCCGGAGTTGAACGCGACGTTGCCGCCGATCGTGCACACCGACTGGCTCGACGGGTCGGGCGCGTAGTACAGCCCGTGCGGCACGGCCAGTGCGGTCACCGCCAGGTTGACCACGCCCGGCTCGACCACGGCGACGCGGGCCTCGGGGTCGAAGCGCAGCACCCGGTTCATCCGGTTGAGGGCGATCACGATGCCGTCTTCGATCGGCACGGCGCCGCCGGACAGACTGGTGCCGCTGCCTCGCGCCATGAACGGCACCCGCGCCGCGTGGCAGGCGCGCACGGTGCCGATGACCTCGTCGGCGGACTCGGCCAGGACCACGGCCCGCGGTCGCGCCCGGTACGCGGTCAGTCCGTCGGACTCGTAGGCAGACAAGGCGCCGGCACGGGTCAGCAACCGCTCGGGCGGCACGAGCCGCGCCAGCGCCGCCAGCAGGTCGTCGCGGTCCATGAAGTCCACTCTATACTGCGCACCGACATGTGGAGCCAAACCTACGACCCGCTTGGCCAGGCCTGGTTGTCGACGATCTCCGCGGCGGTGCCGATCGTCGCACTCCTCGGCTCGCTGGCGTTCCTGCGCCTGCAGGCACACACCGCGGCGCTGGTTGGCCTGGTCACCTCGCTGCTGGTGGCGATCGCGGTGTTCGGGATGCCGGTGCAGATGGCGCTGGCCAGTGCCGCCTACGGAGCAGCCTTCGGCCTGCTGCCGATCGGCTGGATCGTGCTCAACGTCATCTTCCTGTACCAGCTGACCGAAGAGCGCGGGCTGTTCTCGACGCTGCGCCAGAGCATCACCCACGTCACCACCGACGCGCGGCTGCAGCTGCTGCTGGTGGCGTTCGCGTTCGGGGCGTTCTTCGAAGGCGCGGCAGGCTTCGGCACGCCCGTGGCGGTGACCGGTGCGCTGCTGATTGGCCTCGGCTTCACGCCGCTGGCCGCGTCCGGGCTGTCGTTGATCGCCAACACCGCGCCGGTGGCGTTCGGTGCGCTCGGCACGCCGATCATCGCGCTCAGTGCGGTCAGCGGGCTCGATCTGCTGGCGCTCAGCGGCATGGTCGGCCGGCAGCTGCCATTCTTCTCGGTGCTGGTGCCGTTCTGGCTGATCGCCGCCTTCGCCGGCTGGCGCGGCATGGTCGGGATCTGGCCGGCGATCCTGGTTGCCGGCGTCCCGTTTGCCGGCCTGCAGTTCCTCGTCTCGAACCTGCACGGGCCCTGGCTGGTGGACGTTGTCGCGTCGATTGCCTCGATGGCCGCGCTGGTGTTGTTCCTGCGGGTCTGGCATCCACGCGACGGCTGGGATCCTGGCGCGCGGCTCGGTGCGCGCGTCGACGAGGGAGCCGCCATGCCGCCGCAGTCCGAGATCGTTCGCGCCTGGGTGCCGTGGATCATCCTGAGCGTGGTCGTCTTCGCGTGGGGCCTGCCACCGGTGAAGGGCGCGCTCGATGCGTGGACGACCGGCCGGCTGCAGGTGCCGGGTCTGCACGACCTGGTGGTCCGGGTGCCGCCGGTGGTGCCCGCGGCTGCGCCGGAGGCCGCCGTCTTCGCGTTCGCGTGGCTGTCGGCTACCGGCACTGGCATCCTGGTCGCCGCGCTCCTCGCCGGGCTGGTGATGGGCTGTTCCTTCCGCGACCTGGCGCAGACCTATTGGCGCACGCTGCGCCTGGTGCGCACCTCGCTGCTCACCATTGCCGCGATGCTGGCCCTGGGGTTCACCACACGGTACTCCGGGCTCGACGCCACACTGGGGCTCGCCTTCGCGGGTACCGGCCTGTTCTATCCATTCTTCGGGGCGATGCTGGGGTGGCTCGGCGTCGCCTTGACCGGGTCGGACACCTCCTCGAACGTGCTGTTCGGCAGCCTGCAGCGGATCACCGCCGAGCAGCTCGGCCTGAATCCCGTGCTGATGGCCGCCGCCAACAGCTCCGGGGGCGTGATGGGCAAGATGATCGACGCCCAGAGCATCGTCGTCGCCAGCACCGCGACTCGCTGGTATGGCCACGAGGGTGAGATCCTGCGCTACGTGTTCTGGCACAGCCTGGCGTTGGCCTCACTGGTCGGCCTGCTGGTGCTGCTGCAGGCCTACGTCTGGCCGTTCACCCGCCTGGTGTCGTGATAGAGGACTACGCGAGGTCGACGGACGTAGCGGTCGGACTTGTCCGACCGGCGGCGGGGTGACCGCCGGACAAGTCCGGCGGCTACGCTGCTGCGCCCTGTGCCCATTTGACCCGACCCGGTGTGTGCTTCTAAGTTCGTGGCGTGAGCACGCTGCCTTCGACCCCCCGTCTGCTGCTCGGGCCCGGACCGAGCCCGGTGCTGCCCCGCGTCCTCGAGGCCATGACTGCGCCGCAGCGCAGCCACCTCGATCCCGACCTGATCGCCCTGCTGGACGACGTCCGGCAGCGCTTGCACCGCCTCTTCAACGTCAGCGACGACGGGATTGCGCTGGCGGTGTCGGGCACTGGCTCGTCGGGCCTCGAATGCGCGATCGCCAACGTCGTCAAGCCGGGCGATCGGGTCCTGTCAATCGTCACGGTCTACTTC
>JACDAO010000008.1 GCA_013695405.1 Acidobacteriota bacterium
TCCCTCGAGGAAGCGATCGAGGGCGTCGGGCGCCAGCGCCGTGGTGCCGCCGCTGCGCATCAGCGAACCGGTCAGTCCAGCCAGACCGGTCTTCTCTACCGGTTCGAGCAGGCCGCCGGTGCGCAGCCGCGCCGAGACGCTGATCAACGGCAAGTCGTGATCCTCCATCACCAGCAGCACCAGGCCATTGGGCAGCACCGTGCGCGAGGGCTTGGGCAGCGAGAAGGAAGGCAACGCCGGATACTCGAGGTCGCCGATCGTCGCCACCTGTGCGTTGGCCAGCAGGGGGGCGCTCAACAGCGCCAGCAGCAGCACGAGGCGCGCCGCGCGGGGCCGACTCGAAGTCATCGCGTACCTCCCGTCGACGCGGCGGCCGGCGCGGCGTCGTTCTCGAGCCGCGCCACCGTCCGGTTCGCGGGCTTGAACACGTCACCCGAAACCCGACGGATGTCGGCCTTGGTGACCGCTTCCATCCGCACGACGTAGCGGAACAGCTCGCGCCAGTCGCCGGTCAGCGTGTGATACGTGACCAGCTGGGAGGCGAGGCCCGAATCGCTGTCCAGCGATCGAATCAGGTCTGCCTTCGCCCGGGTCTTGAAGCGGGTCAACTCCTCGTCGGTCACATCCTCGGTGATCATCCGCGACAACTCGGCCCTTAGCGCCTCGGCGACCTTGTCGGTGGTGACACCACGGGCCGGCACCGCCAGCGCCAGGAACAGGTGCGGGTACTTGACGCCAGGCAACCCGCCCCCGACCTGGGCCTGCACGGCCAGCTTCTGCTTCTCGACCAGCGACGTGTACAGCCGAGAGGTCCGGCCGCGGCCGAGGATCTCGGCAATCGCGTCGTAGACCGGCTCGTCGGGGTGCATCGCCGACGGCTTGTGGTACGCCTCGATGTAGAACGGCTGCGCCTTCTCGCGCAGTGTCACCGACAGCTCGGCGGCCTGCGGCGGCTCGAATGTGCGCAGCGCGGGCGGCTTGCCAGCTGCCGGCAGACGCCCGAAGTACTTGTCCAGCACGGGGATGATCTCGCTCGCCTTCACGTTGCCGACGATCGCAGTCACCATGTTGGCGGGCGTGTAGTACGTGCGGAAGAACTGCTCGGCATCGGTCATCGTGAAGCGCTGCAGGTCGCTCATGTAGCCGACCGTCGGCTGCTTGTACGGGTGCGCGAGGAATGCCGTGGCCAGCAGCCGCTCGATCAGCCGGCCGATCGGCTGGCTCTCGGTGCGCTGCCGCCGCTCCTCCATCACCACGTCGCGCTCCTTGTAGAACTCCCGGAACACCGGGTGGATGAAGCGCTCGGACTCGAGGTAGGCAAACAGCTCGAACTTGTTGCTCGGCAGCGAGTAGTAATAGGTCGTTGCCTCCGCGCTCGTGCTGGCGTTGAGGCCCACGCCGCCCTCGCGTGAGAGGGCCTCGTCGAAGGCGTTGGGCACCACGTACTGCTGCGCCGCGGTCTGCTTTTCCTTGAACACCGCGTGCAGGCGCTCGACCTCCGCCTGGTCCGGCTTCACGGCTGCCCGCGCCAGTTCATACGCCAGGTACGCCTGCTCCAGTTCCACGAGGGCGGTCTTCTCGCGCGCGAAGTCGGTCGTGCCGAGCCGTGGCGTCCCCTTGAACGCCATGTGTTCGAACATGTGGGCCAGGCCGGTGATGCCCGGGACCTCCTGCGCCGACCCGACGTCGACGCGGGTGGCAAAGGAGAACACCGGCGCACCCTGGCGCTCGACGATCAGGAAGGTGTACCCGTTCGGCAGGGTGTGCAC
Source organism: Acidobacteriota bacterium (assembly GCA_013695405.1). GTDB lineage: Bacteria > Acidobacteriota > Vicinamibacteria > Vicinamibacterales > Vicinamibacteraceae > Luteitalea. The sequence continues at coordinate 1,770 of JACDAO010000008.1, forward strand.
GGTGGTGCGCTTCTCGAACGACGCGAGGTCCTGGGCCGCCGCCGGGGCGGCCGCCAGACTGGTCGCCGAGAGCGCCGCCGCACACAGGCCACGCCAGCAAGACTGAAGACGCGACATCGGCAAGGCTCCTGTAGGTTGGAGCCGGCACGGCTCCACGTCCATTATGACGACCGGCGGCGCGGTTCGGTCAGCGCCGGTTCCCGCACACACGACGGGCGGGACCATTGCGGCCCCGCCCGTTCGTGCGTGTCTGCGCCGGTGGCCCTACTCGACCACCTCGCCGCGATCCCGATCCAGCAGGTCGTCGGCGTCGGACAGGTAATCGAGATCGCGCTCGAGTTCGCTGTCCTCGGGTGACGGCGGCGGCGGCGGTGGCGGCGCGTCCGACGGAATCCGGATGTGCTGATATGCCTCGAAGCCGGTACCGGCCGGAATCAACCGGCCCATCGTGACGTTTTCCTTCAGGCCGCGCAGCGAGTCGACGCGCCCGGAGATGGACGCCTCGGTCAGCACCCGCGTGGTCTCCTGGAAGGAGGCCGCCGAGATGAACGAGTCGGTCGAGAGCGACGCCTTGGTGATGCCGAGCAGCATCGGCCGGCCCTTGGCCGGGACGCCGCCCGCGGTCACCACGCGTTCGTTCTCCTCGATGAACCGGAACCGATCGGTCACGTCGTCGTTCAGGAACTCGGTGTCGCCGACATCCTCGATTTTCACCCACCGCATCATCTGCCGGACGATGGTCTCGATGTGCTTGTCGTTGATGTTGACGCCCTGCAGGCGGTAGACCTCCTGGATCTCGTTGACCAGGTACCGCTGCAGTTCCTTCTCGCCGAGCACCGCCAGGATGTCGTGCGGGTTGCTCGGCCCGTCCATCAACTGTTCGCCGGCGCGGACCCGGTCGCCGTCCTGGACGTTGACGTGGACGCCGCGCGGCAGGCTGTACTCGCGCGGCTCGCCGCCCTCTTCCTCGGGGACGATCAAGACCTTGCGCTGACCCTTGACCACGCCGCCGATCTTGACGACGCCGTCGATCTCGCTGATCACCGCCGACGCTTCACGCGGCTTGCGTGCTTCGAACAGTTCGACCACCCGCGGCAGACCGCCGGTGATGTCCTTGGTCTTGGTGGTCTCGCGCGGAATCTTCGCCAGCACCGCGCCCGGGGTCACCACCTCGGCGTCGTCGACCATCAGGTGGGCGTGCGACGGGATGTGGTACTTGCGCAGTACCTTGCCATCGACGTTGCGGATCTCGACCATCGGCTGCTTCTTCTCGTCGATGCCCTCGATCACGATCCGTCGCGACAAGCCGGTGACCTCGTCCACTTCCTCGTGGATGGTCACGCCTTCGATGATGTCCTTGAACTTCACCGTGCCCGCCTCCTCCGTGAGGATCGAGAACGTGTACGGATCCCATTCGAGCAGGATCTGGCCGGGCTCGACCTGCTGCCCGTCCCTGACCCGCAGGCGCGCCCCGTAGATGACCTGGTAGCGCTCGACGTCACGGCCCTTGGCGTCCTGGACCACGACGCTGCCGTTGCGGTTCATCACCACCAGATCGCGGATACCGCCCTCGCTGCCCGACTCGACGTGCGACAGGTTCTCGAACCTGACCACGCCGGCGTGCCGCGATTCCTGCGTGCTCTGCTCGGAGATGCGCGACGCGGTGCCGCCGATGTGGAACGTGCGCATCGTCAACTGGGTGCCGGGCTCGCCGATCGACTGCGCCGCGACCACGCCGACCGCCAGCCCCATCTCGACCATGCGGCCGGTCGCCAGGTCGCGTCCGTAGCACCTGGCGCACACCCCGCGGCGGCTGGCACAGGTGAGCACCGAGCGGATCTTGACCATCTCGATGCCGGCTTCCTGGACCACCGTCGCGAGATCCTCGTTGATCTCGGTGTTGACCGCGACCAGCACCTCCTTGGTGATCGGGTCGATCACGTCCTCGAGCGAGACGCGGCCGATGATCCGGTCGCGCAGCGGCTCGATGGTCTCGCCCGCTTCGACGATGCCACGCGACTCGATCCCGTCCATCGTCCCGCAATCGGGCTCGTGGATGATCACGTCCTGCGCCACGTCGACCAGGCGGCGGGTCAGGTAGCCCGAGTCCGCGGTCTTCAGCGCGGTATCGGCCAGGCCCTTGCGCGCGCCGTGGGTCGAGATGAAGTACTGCAGCACCGTCAGCCCTTCACGGAAGTTCGAGGTGATCGGCGTCTCGATGATCTCGCCCGACGGCTTGGCCATCAGGCCGCGCATCCCGGCCAGCTGACGGATCTGCTGCTTGGATCCACGGGCGCCCGAGTCGGCCATGATGTAGACCGGGTTGAACGACTGACCCGACCGGTCGCGCTCTTCCATCTCGCCGAACATCTTGTCGGCGATCTTCTCGGTCGCTTCCGACCACAGGGCAATCACCTTGTTGTAGCGCTCGCCGTTGGTGATCGCGCCTTCCTGGTACTGCTGTTCGACCTTGATGACCTCGTCGCGTGCGTGCTGCACGAGCGGGCCCTTCTCGGTCGGGATGATCAGGTCGTTGATGCCGATCGACAGCCCAGATTTGGTGGCGTAGGTGAAGCCCAGCGTCTTGAGGCTGTCCAGCATCGCGACGGTCTTCTCGATGCCGAAGTGCAGATGGCAATACTGCACCGCCTGCTGCAGCCCCTTCTTCTTGAGCAGGCCGTTGACGTACGGCATCTCCTCGGGCAGCGAGTCGTTCCAGATGACCCGGCCGACCGTGGTGTTGATGACCCGACGCTCGACCACCTGCACCGGCGTGTGCAGCACCGCCTGGTCGTCGCGGGCGACGGTCAGGTCGATCAGCTCACCGGAGTAGCGCAGGCGGATCGGCGTCAGCGTCTCGAGCTCGCCGTTCTCCAGCGCCAGCACCACGTCGTCGAGGTTGGCGAAGATGCGGCCCTCGCCGATCGCGTTGGCCTTCGACTTGGTCAGGTAGTAGCAGCCGAGCACGATGTCCTGCGACGGCACGGCAATCGGGGCGCCGTTGGCCGGGGACAAAATGTTATTGCTCGACAGCATCAGCACCGAGGCCTCGATCTGTGCCTCGGGTGACAGCGGGATGTGCACCGCCATCTGGTCGCCGTCGAAGTCGGCGTTGAATGCCGTGCAGACCAGCGGGTGGATGCGAATCGCCTTGCCTTCGACCAGCACCGGCTCGAAGGCCTGGATGCCGAGGCGATGCAGCGTCGGGGCGCGGTTGAGCAGGACCGGATGCTCCTTGATGCACTCCTCGAGCACGTCCCAGACTTCGGAGCGCTGTTCCTCCACCATCTCCTTGGCCTGCTTGATGGTGGCGACCAGCCCGCGCTCCTCGAGCTTGTTGTAGATGAACGGCTTGAACAGCTCGAGCGCCATCTTCTTGGGCAGCCCGCACTGGTGCAGCTTGAGTTCCGGCCCGACCACGATCACCGACCGGCCCGAGTAGTCGACGCGCTTGCCGAGCAGGTTCTGGCGGAACCGGCCCTGCTTGCCCTTGAGCGTGTCCGACAGCGACTTGAGCGGACGGTTGTTGGCGCCGCGCAGCACCCGGCCGCGTCGGCCGTTGTCGAACAGCGCGTCGACCGCTTCCTGCAGCATCCGCTTCTCGTTGCGGATGATCACGTCGGGCGCCTTGAGCTCCATCAGCTTCTTCAACCGGTTGTTGCGGTTGATGACGCGCCGGTAGAGGTCGTTGAGGTCCGAGGTGGCAAAGCGGCCGCCGTCGAGCGGCACCAGCGGACGCAGCTCGGGCGGGATCACCGGGATGACGTCCAGGATCATCCACTCCGGCCGGTTGCTGCTCTTGCGGAAGGCGTCGACCACCTTGAGGCGCTTGGCGTACTTCTGGCGCTTCTGGACCGACTGCTCGACCTTCATCTTCGCGCGCAGCTCGACCGCGAGCGTGGCGATGTCGACGTTGCGAAGCAGGCTCTTGATCGCCTCGGCGCCCATCTGCGCCGTGAACGCGGTGTAGCCGTACTCTTCGCGGGCCTTGCGGTACTGGTCCTCGTTGAGCAGTTCGTTCTTCTTCAGCTCGGTGTCACCCGGTTCGATGGTGACGTAGGCCTCGAAGTACAGCACCCGCTCGAGGTCGCGCAGCGAGATGTCGAGCAGGTGCCCGATCCGGCTCGGCAGCCCCTTGAAGAACCACACGTGACTGACCGGCGTGGCCAGCTCGATGTGCCCCATGCGCTCGCGGCGCACCCGGGCTTGCGTCACTTCGACGCCGCACTTGTCGCAGATGACGCCGCGGTGCTTCATCCGCTTGTACTTGCCGCAGAGGCACTCCCAGTCGGTGACCGGGCCGAAGATCCGGGCACAGAACAACCCGTCCCGCTCCGGCTTGAAGGTGCGGTAGTTGATGGTCTCCGGCTTGGTGACCTCTCCGTAGGACCACTGCCGGATCTTGTCCGGCGATGCCAGGCTGATCCGGATGGAGTCGAAGTCCGCCGTCAGCGGACCCTTGGTCGTGAAGTCTGGTCTCATTGTGCGTTACGCCCCCTGCCCCACGGGCTCGGCCGGTGTCGATTCCTCGGCGGGTGCCAGCGCCACGGGCTTGGACCGCAGCTTGACGAGCTCCACGTCGAGACACAGCGCCTGGAGTTCGCGGATCAGCACGTTGAACGATTCGGGCAGCCCCGGCGTGAAGCTGGCGTCACCCTTGACGATCGCCTCGTAGATCTTGGCGCGCCCGATGACGTCGTCGGACTTGGCGGTGAGCAGTTCCTGCAGGATGTGCGCAGCGCCATACGCCTCCAGCGCCCACACTTCCATCTCGCCGAAGCGCTGACCGCCGAACTGCGCCTTGCCGCCCAGCGGCTGCTGGGTGATCAG
>JACDAO010000089.1 GCA_013695405.1 Acidobacteriota bacterium
GTCCAGCCCGCTCGCGCCCTGCCGCACCGAGACGTTCGCGCCCGGAATGGCGGCACCTTGCGGGTCGGCCACGGCTCCACGGATAACAGCGGTGGCCTGAGCAGACGCGCTTCGGCTTGGGATCGCCACCCACGCGAGCCCGACGACGAGCCAACAGCACCCGAGCTGGGTCAGTTTGAATATGGCAAACAAATTTTTTGAGTACTCAAACATTTGGCCACTATAAAGGCTACCTACGCGGCTGTCAATGGCCGCAACCGCCCGCGGGGTCCTTCGACGCACCTCAGCCATAAATCACCGCGGTCGGCTGCGCCTCGTGCCACGTGCCGACGCTGCGCACGGGGCCAAAGCGCGAAACCACTGAGATCCGGTCGGCGGCGTTGTGGGGCCTGCGCTTTCGCCGGCCACTCTGCGCCGCTGGTGAAGGTCTTCCTCGCGCAGGTATCATGCCCGAGCCGTGAGCCTTCCTGCAGTACTCGAGGCAGCGTCATGATCAGCGCCGCCCGGCTCCGCCGTGCGCTCGTGATCCTTGCCGTGGCGCTGGCGGCCTGCCGCGACGCGCGCGACGCACCCGCTGCGCCATCGACGCTGGTCATTGCCTTGAGTGGAGACCCGGGCGCGTTGAACCCTGCCGTCACGACGTCCGGCAGCACGCACCCGGTCACCGATCAGATGTTCAACGGGCTGGTCGGCCTGGATCAGGACCTGCGCCCGGTGCCGGAACTGGCTGAACGTTGGACGATCGAGGACGACGCACGCAGCTACCGGTTTCACCTCCGCCCCGGCGTCACGTGGCACGACGGCACCGCTGTGACGTCGGCCGACGTCAAGTTCACGTTCGAACAGGCGTTGCTGAAGTACCACTCCCGGACGCGTGCGGCGCTGGATGGCATCTTCGACCGGGTCGACACGCCCGACGCCTTGACCGCCGTCATTCGACTCCGCCGGCCCTACGGCGCCCTGCTCCAGCGGCTCGACGAGGTCGAAGCGTCGATCATCCCGAAGCACCTGTACGAAGGTCACGATCTGCTTGCCGGCGAGCCGACGCGCCGGCCGATCGGGACCGGTCCGTTCCGGTTCGTGAGCTATGCCCCGGGCGATCGCCTCGTGCTCGAGAAGAATCCTCGGTACTTCCGGCCAGGACTGCCGTCGGTCGATCGGCTCGTGTTCCGGATCCTGCCCAACGCGGTCACCGCCGTCGCGGCGCTGGAGAGCGGCGAGGTCGACTTCGTCAGCAGCGTGCCTGGCCCCGCGGTGGCGCGACTTCGGCAGTCCAACGCCGTCGCGGTGGTGCCGAGCACTGGAGGATCAGGCGGGTCGGTCTGCCAGGATGTGCTGATCCCCAACGTCACGCGCCCGCCCTTCGACGACCTCCGGGTCCGCCGTGCGTTCGCGCACGCCCTCGACAAGCGCTTCATCGTGGACCGCGTCTACTTCGGACAGGGGCGACCTGCCACTGGTCCGATCAGCCATCTGCTCGAATGGGCCTACACGCCCGACGTGCGGCAGTACCCGCACGACCTGGTCGAGGCGCGACGTCTGCTGGATCAGGCGGGGCTGACGCCGGCGCCGGGCGGCGATCGGATCGCTCTGACCTTCACGCACTCGAATCAGCATCAGCGGCTTGCGCAAGTGTTGCGGGAACAGCTCAAGCCGGTGGGGATCCGGCTCGAGCTCCGGACACTCGACTTCAACGCGCAGGTGGAGCAGGTGTTCGTGAAGAAATCGTTCGACCTCGGACTGGCGTCGTTCTGCAACGGCGCCGATCCTGACATCGGCGTCAGGCGTGTGTACGTGTCGTCCAACATCGGTCCGTACCCGTTCTCGAACGGCGCTGGTTACCGGAACGCGCAAGTCGACCAACTGTTCGACCGTGCGGCGCAACTGAGCGATCGCGGCGCGCGGCGCGACACGTACGTCGAGATTCAACGCGTCCTTGCCGACGACGTGCCGTACTTCTGGCTGATCGATTCCGAAGGGCTTCGCGCCTACCGGACCGCGTTCACCGGCTTCCGGCTGTGGACCGGAGCGTTCGTCGAAACCGTCAGGCCTGTGGCCACCAACACGCGGTAGGCACATCCGTGGTGGCGTGGTTGCTTCGTCGTGCGCTCCTTGCCACCCCGGTGATCGTCGGGGTCACCGCGCTGACGTTCGTCCTCATCCATCTGGCGCCGGGGGACCCGATTGCCCTGCTCGCAGGCGACGGCGGCACGCCGGCGTACTACGACGAAATGCGGACGAAGTATGGGCTGGATCAACCGCTGTTCCAGCAGTTCCTGCGCTATGTCCGGGCAGTCGCGACCGGCGATCTCGGCTATTCCTTCATGTTTCAGGCGCCGGTGCTCGGGCTGCTTCGGGATCACGCGGCCGCGTCCCTGCTCCTCGGGGTGTCGTCGCTGTTGGTGGCTACCAGCCTTGGCGTGGGCGCTGGTGTCCTTGCTGCCGTGACCAGGTCCGCCTTCGTCGATACGAGCATCCGGGCGGCCGCCTCACTCGCGTACGCGGCCCCCGTGTTCTGGACCGGCCAGGTGCTCATGCTGATCACCGGCGTGCACCTCGGACTGCTGCCGGTCGGCGGCATGACGTCGGCGCGCGACTCGCTGACTGGCGCCGCCCATGCCGTGGACGTCGGGTGGCATCTGATCCTGCCCACCGTCACCTTGGCC
>JACDAO010000157.1 GCA_013695405.1 Acidobacteriota bacterium
TTGACGAAGCTGTCGACGACGCCGGCGCCGAGCGGCCCTGGGCGGTAGAGGGCGTTGAGCGCGATCAGGTCGTCGAACCGGGACGGCCGCGCCTTGCGCAGCAGCTCGCGCATCCCCGAGCTCTCGAACTGGAACACGCCGTAGGTCTGGCCGTCGCAGAACAGCTTGTAGGTCCTGGCGTCGTCCAGCGGGATGGCGTCGATGTCGAGCTCGATGCCTTCGGTACGCTTGATCTCGTCGAGCGCATCTCGGATCAGCGTCAGCGTGCTGAGCCCGAGGAAGTCCATCTTGAGCAGGCCGACCCGCTCGATTTCCTTCATCGCCCACTGGGTGACGATCTCATCACGCGCGCCCTTGTACAGCGGCGCGTATTCGGTGATCGCCTTCGGGGCGATCACCACGCCGGCCGCGTGCACCGACGCATGCCGGGTCATGCCCTCGAGGCGCTGGCCGATCTCGAGCAATTCCCTGACCCGCGGGTCGCTGTCGCGCAACTGCTTGAGGGCCGGGTTCTCGTTGAGCGCCTTCTCGAGCGTCATGTCGAGCGCCGGCGGGATCAGTTTGGCGACGCGGTCGACGTCGGCGTAGGTCATGTCGAGCACCCGGCCGACGTCGCGCACCACCGCCTTGGCCTTCATGGTGCCGAAGGTGATGATCTGGGCGACGTTGTCGCGGCCGTACTTGCGCGTCACGTATTCGATCACCTCGCCGCGCCGCCGCTCGCAGAAGTCGATGTCGATATCCGGCATCGAGACCCGCTCGGGGTTGAGGAAGCGCTCGAAGATCAAATCGAACTCGATCGGGTCGACGTCGGTGATCCGCAGGCACCACGCGACCACGCTGCCGGCCGCCGAGCCGCGCCCCGGACCGACCGGAATGCCTTGCTCGCGCGCGTAGCGGATGAAGTCCCAGACGATCAGGAAGTACCCGGTGTACCCCATCTTCCGGATCATCGCGATCTCGTAATCGAGTCGCGTCGCGTACTCGTCGAGGGTGTGCCGCAGTGCGCCCCGGTTCACCAGCTCGCGCAGCCGCGCCAGCCGTGCCGCGAAGCCTTCGCGGGTCACCCGTTCGAAATGACCGTCGAGGGTCTCACCCGCCGGCACGTCGAAGTTCGGCAGGTGGTAGACCTTGTCGTCGAGCGAGACCTGACAGCGCTCGGCAATCGCCGCGGTGTTGGTCAGGGCCTGCGGGTAGTCGCCGAAGACCTCCCACATCTGCTCGGGGGTCTTGAGGAAGAACTGGTCGGCGCCATACTTCAGGCGGTGCGCGTCGTTGACCGACTTGCCCATGCCGATGCACAGCAGGATGTCGTGCGGCTTGTGGTCGCCCTGGCGCAGGTAGTGCACGTCATTGGTGACGACCATCGGCAGGTTCAGTTCGCGCGCCAGCCCGGGCAGACCGTCGTTGACGATCTTCTGCTCGCGCAAACCCTGGTACTGCATCTCGAGAAAGAAGTTGCCGGGGCCGAGGATGTCGCGGTAGGTCGCCGCGGCGGTCCGCGCCTTGTCGATCTTGTCCTTGTACAGCCCCTCGGCGACTTCACCCTTGAGGCAGCTGCTCAGCCCGATCAGCCCCTTGCTGTGCTGCGCCAGCAGGGCCTTGTCGATGCGCGGCTTGTAGTAGAAGCCCTCGGTGTAGCCGGCCGACACCAGCTTGATCAGGTTGTGGTAGCCCTCGTTGGTTTCGGCCAGCAGCACCAGGTGGTTCTGCGTCTCGCCCGGCACGCCGCTGCGATCGCGCCGGTCCCCCGGCGCGACGTACACCTCGCAGCCGAGGATCGGCTTGATGCCATGCTTCCTCGCGGCGTCGTAGAAGACCACCGACGAGAACATGTTGCCGTGCTCGGTCACCGCCAGCGACGGCACCTCGAGGCGCGCGGCTTCCTTCATCAACTCGTCGACGCGGCAGGCGCCGTCGAGCAGCGAGTACTCGGTGTGCAGGTGGAGATGGACGAAGTCTTTCACGTCGCGCTCCGCACTACTCCCACTCGATTGTGCTCGGGGGCTTGCTGCTGATGTCGTAGACGACGCGGTTGATGCCGCGGACCTCGTTGATGATCCGGGCCGAGACGCGCTTGAGCAGATCGAACGGCAGCGGTGCCCAGTCGGCGGTCATGAAATCGGTGGTCTGCACCGCGCGCAGGGCCACCACGTGCTCGTAGGTCCGGCTGTCGCCCATCACCCCGACGCTTCGCACTGGCAGGAACACGGCAAAGGCCTGGCTGGTCAGGTCGTACCAGGTGCGACTGGTCGCCTCGTCGCGCGTCTGGCGCAACTCCTGGATGAAGATGTCGTCAGCGCGGCGCAGCAGGTCGGCAGATGCCTCGGTGACCTCGCCGAGGATGCGCACCCCGAGCCCTGGTCCCGGGAACGGATGCCGATAGACCATCTCGGGCGGCAGGCCGAGCACCAGGCCGAGTTCACGCACCTCGTCCTTGAACAGCTCGCGCAGCGGCTCGAGCAACTTCAGCCCGAGCGTCTCGGGCAGGCCGCCGACGTTGTGATGGCTCTTGATGGTCATGCTCTTGCGCGTCCTGGCACCGCCCGACTCGACCACGTCGGGATAAATGGTGCCTTGCGCCAGCCATCGCGCAGCCGACAGCTTGCCCGCCTCGGCCTGGAACACCTCGACGAACTCCCGTCCGATGATCTTCCGCTTCGCTTCCGGGTCGGTGACGCCGGTCAGGTGGCCGAGAAACTGTGCGCTGGCATCGACGTGCACGACGTTGGCGCGCAGCCGCCCGGCGAACATCTCCAGCACCAGGTCGGCCTCGTTGAGCCGCAGCAGGCCGTGGTCGACGAACACGCAGGTCAGCTGATCGCCGATCGCGGCGTGGATCAGCGCCGCCGCGACGCTGGAATCGACGCCGCCCGACAGCCCCAGCACCACCTCGTCGTCCCCAACCTGGTGGCGGATGCGCGCCACCGCCTCGCTGACGTAGTCACCCATCCGCCAGTCGCCGCGGGCGCCGCAGATGTCGCGCACGAAGCGGGTCACGATCGCCTGTCCCTGGCGCGTGTGCGTCACTTCCGGATGAAACTGCACGCCGTAGTAGCCACGTGTCTCGTCGGCGATGCCGGCGATCGGGCAGCTCGGCGTCGACGCCATCAGCCGGAAGCCCTCGGGCATCGCGGTCACCGAGTCGCCATGACTCATCCAGACCTTGAGCATGCCGTGTCCGTCAGGCGTCCGGAAGTCCTCCAGTTCCTCGAGCAGCCGGGTGTGGCCGTGCGCCCGCACTTCGGCATAGCCGAATTCGCGCTGGTCGCTCCACGCCACGTGACCGCCGAGCTGTTCGGCCATCGCCTGCATCCCGTAGCAGATGCCCAGCACCGGCACGCCGAGCTGCCACACCACCTCGGGCGCCCGCAGCAACTCGTCCTCGTAGATGCTGCCGTGGCTGCCCGACAGGATGACCCCGACCGGCGCCAGGGCGCGGATCGCCTCGTCGGCGAGGTCGTGGGGATGGATCTCGCAGTAGACGTGCGCCTCGCGCACGCGGCGCGCAATGAGCTGCGTCACCTGCGATCCGAAGTCGAGGATCAGGATGGTCTGATGTGGCATGGACGGGGCGAAAGGAGGCCGGTCGAAAGCCGGTAGTATAGCGGAGTGCCGGGCCCGCTGACCGCCAGATATTGTGGCTCCGCCGCCGCGCACCGCATCGCCTTGGCG
>JACDAO010000218.1 GCA_013695405.1 Acidobacteriota bacterium
GTGTTGTGGAGAATGGTGAACAGCCAGGCCTTGCGGTTGGTGCCGGCGCGGAAGGTCGGTGCGAACCGGACCGCTTTCAGGAACGTGTCCTGGACCAGGTCGTCGGCCGTCGTTGGATCGCGCGTCAGCTTCAGGGCGAGCGCGTACAAACTGTTCAGGTACGTCAGCACGTCCGCGCCGAAGGCCTCGTCGCGATCCTGCGCGCCCCGAATTACGCGGGGCACCCACCGGGAACCCGAAGGCAGTGCCATGAATGGAATCGACCAGGCTCCCGTCACCTGTGGTTAAACACCGCGCAGGCGCACGGTATTCCCCGAGGCCAGTCCTGGTCAGTATACCGGCCTCGACGCAGCCAATCGGGCCGTCGGGGCGTCCAAACTGCCGTGAGGCCCGTCGACCCGCCAGCGTTTGCGGCCCTCGTGCGGTCGCGAGTACCATGGCCCATCTGACCTGCCCAGCTTCCGTGCCCAGCGCCCTGCCCATTCGCACAGCCCGAGGTGATCGCATGTTTACGCCGTTGCGTGCGTGGCGGCGCACCGCTGCCGTTGGCGTCCTGCTGGCATCCGTGGGGATGCCGGCGTTCGCGCAGACACCCTTCGTGCCCTACTTCGGCAAGAACGAAGTCCGGTACGACTCGTTCAAGTGGCAGATCTACACGACCGACCACTTCGACATCTATTACTACCCCGAAACCGAGCAGCACCTCGAGCGCATCGCCGGCTATGCCGAGAGCGCGTACCAGAAGTTGTCCTCGGAACTGAAGCACGATCTGGCCTTCAAGATTCCGCTGCTGATCTTCAAGACCCAGGCGGAGTTCCAACAGCAGAATGTCATCCCGGGCGCGGTCAGCGAAGGCGTGGCGGCGTTTGCCGAGCCGAGTCGCAACCGCATGCTGCTGCCGGTGGACGAGCCGCCCGACCAGTTGTACCGGCTGATCACCCACGAGCTGACCCATATCTTCGAGTTCGACATCATTCCGCGCTCGCTGGTGCGCCGCAACGTGCCGCTGTGGGTCGACGAGGGGCTGGCCGACTACATGGCCGGGGTCTGGCGCCCGCTCGACCTGATGACGGTGCGCGACGCGACGATTGCCGACATCATCCCGAAGATGAGCAAGTTCGAAGGCTATGGCCAGTTCACGAACCCGCGGCTGGTCTACAACCTCGGACACGCCGCCTTCGAGTTCATCGAGGCGCGCTGGGGCAAGGAAGGCATCCGGCAGTACCTGTTCTCGCTGCGCAAGAGCGTGATCGGTGGCGGGGACGCGGCGTTCGAGGAAGCCTTGCGGGTCACGGCCGACGAGTTCGACCAGCAGTTCGAGAAGTACATGAAGGACCGCTTCAAGCCGTTCCGGGACAAGGAGCGGCCGACCGACTACGGCCGCGATCTCGCTCCCGAGCGGGGCGAGACCCGCTTCACCGCGGTGCTGTCGGTGGAGCCGTCGCCCTCGGGCGACCTGCTGGCTGCCGTCGCCGGCAACCGCAAGGAAGGCGAACTGGATGTCATCCTGATCTCGACAAAGGACCGCCAGGTGGTGCGCAACCTGACGCCCGGCTTCAGCAAGGACATCGGCTACGAGTACATCGCCGTGCCCGGGGCTCGCTGGAACACCGTGCCGTGGCTGGCGTGGGCGCCGCCGGGAGATCGGCTGGCGTACTTCGTGCGCACCGAGAAGCAGCGCTCGCTGATCCTGCAGAACGTGGTCACGGGCAAGGTCGACCGGCGCTACTACCTGGACAGCGTCGACGTCCCGGAATCCCCGGAGTTCTCGAAGGACGGTACCAAGGTCTACTTCTCGGCGCTGCGCAATGCGGTTGGCGACATCTTCGAACTCGATCTCGAGAGCGGCGACATCCGCAACCTGACGACCGACGCGTTTGCCGACTACGCGCCGTCGCTGTCGCCTGACGGCAGCTTCCTGGTCTACCTGGCGCGCATCAGCGGCAACGACAAGCTGTTCCGCCTCGACCTCTCGAGCGGCCAGAAGACCCAGCTGACTTTTGGCACGCACGACGAGGCGGCCGCGCAGTTCATCGACGCCAGCACGCTGGTGTTTCCGTCGACCGGCGTCGACCCGGCCGCGCCGATTGATGCCGAGGTCGTACGCAACGGCCAGATCTTCAACCTGTGGACGCTGGATCTGAAGGGCGGCGGGCTCAAGCAGTACACCGACGCGCTCACCAGCAACGTCTCGCCGGTGGTGATTACCGAAGCCGACGGCACTCGCGTGGCCTTCGTCACCTACTACAAGGGCGAGTACGGCGTCCACACCCTGACGTTCAAGGAGCCGATCGCAACCGCGACGTCGGCCGATTTCGGCGCGCCCGGTCCGATCATCGATTTCCAGGCGCCGCTGACGCACACCCTGATTCCGGCCAACAACCGGGTCAAGGGCCGGTTCGAGAAGATGTTCCTCGACGGCCGGCCACCGATCAACCTCGGCGTGACCAGCGGCGGCGACGTCTTCGGCGGCACCGCGGTGTCGTTCAGTGATGTCCTCGGCGACCAGAACTTCACCTTCTTCGCCGCCTCGGTGCAGCAGTACCGCACGCTGGCTTTCTCCTACACCAATCTGTCGCGACGCCTGCAGTACTCGGTGCAGGGCTTCTCGCAGACCCAGTTCTTCTATGGCCTGGTGCCCGGGTTCTACGATCCGGCGTTCACCTACCTGCTCGACCGCGACGATGCCATTGCGACGCGATCGATCAACGGCGGCAGCGTCTTCGCGATCTACCCGTTCAACCGCTACACGCGGCTGGAGATGTCGGCCGGGTTGTCCTACTTCAACGACGCCTTCCGCAACCAGGGACTCCAGGACTTCTCGCAGCAGTACCAGCAGCAGCAGTTCGGCGCCACCATCTTCAACAACGGCACCGCGGTGCCGCTGACGGTGGCCCTGACACATGAGACCACCGTGTTCCGCGAGTACGGCCCGCTGTCGGGCAATACCTTCCGGCTGGCCTACTCGGTGGCGCCGAAAATCGGCAACTCGCTGTCGCGGCAGACCCTCGATGGCGACGTCCGCTACTACCAGCGGATTGCCTCCAACGGCGTCGCGGCGTTCCGCTTCCGCGGCTTCCGCAGCACCGGCGACACGCCCGACTACTTCTTCTACGGTGGCAACTCGGAACTGCGCGGCTACAATTTCCTCGAGTTCGTCGGCAATCGGGGCTTCTTCGCCAACGCGGAATTGCGGTTTCCGCTGATCGAGGCGGCCCTGACGCCAATTGGCGTGATCGGCGGCATCCGCGG
>JACDAO010000221.1 GCA_013695405.1 Acidobacteriota bacterium
GGCGCCGGGCCCGCGCGGCCGTGGTCACGGGCGCGTTGCCGCCACCGCGATCGGCGTCGTCGCCCTGGCCTGGGCGTGGGGTGCGTGGCGGGTCGGCCAGCAGGCGCTGTTCGACGGGCCGATCGCTCGCGTCGGCATCGTGCAGGGCAATGTCCCGCAGGATCAGAAATGGGACCCGGCGCACCGCGACGACATCCTGCGACGCTACCTCGATCTCACCCGGCAGGTGGCGGCGCTCGGCGTCGACCTGGTGATCTGGCCCGAGTCGTCGACGCCGTTCGTGTTCGGGCGCGACGCCTTGCCGACCGAGATCATGCGGGCGGCGGTCGTCCGGGCCGGCGTGCCGGTGGTGTTCGGCAGCGACGAGATCGAGGGCGCCGGCGACCGGTTCTACAACGCCGCGTTCCTGATCGACCCCTCGGGCGAGGTGCGGGGCAGCTACCGCAAGATGCAACTGGTGCCGTTCGGCGAGTACGTGCCGCTGCGCTCGCTGTTGTTCTTCGCGCAGCCACTGGTCGAGCGTACGTCGGACTTCAGCGCGGGCGAGCGGGTGACGTTGCTGCCGCTCGGCGGCCACAAGCTGTCGGTGGCGGTCTGCTACGAAGCCGTGTTTCCGTGGCTGTCTCGGCAGGCGGTGCGGGACGGCAGCCAGTTGCTGACCACGGTCACCAACGACGCGTGGTATGGCCGCAGCGCCGCGCCGTACCAGCACTTCGAGCAGGCGCGCGTGCGCGCCGTCGAGACCGGGCGCTACCTGGTGCGGGCGGCGAATACCGGCATCAGCGGCGTGGTCGATCCGTACGGCCGGGTGCTCGTGCGATCGCCCTTGTTCGAGACCGGCGTCTACACGGGCGAGGTGCGCTGGCTGAGCGGGGCCACCGTGTATACCCGGATCGGCGACAGCGTGCCGTGGGCGTGTATGCTCGTGACAGTCTTGCTGATCGTCGTCTGGCGCTGGCCGGTGCGGCCGCGTTGGCGATGAATCCCGAAGGAGTTGACTCGTGGCGTTCGTGAAGGAAGACGAGTACAAGCGATACGAGGACCTGCAGCGTCGAGCCGCCGAACTCCGGAGGTATCTTTGACGCCGCCCGCCCGGACCAGGAGCTCGCGCGACTCGAAGCCCAGGCCAGTGCGCCCGACTTTTGGAACGATCAGGCTGGCGCGCAGCAGGTGCTGCAGCGGCGACGACGGCTCGACGAGGATGTGACGCTGCTGGCCGCGCTGCGGCAGCGCACCGACGACCTGACGGTGCTGCGCGAATGGCTCGAGGCTGGTGAAGACGCCGGCGACGACCTGCGCCGGGGCCTGGACGATCTCGAACGCGATGTCGACGCCGGCGAGATTAAGAAGATGCTCGGCGGCGAACACGACGCCAAGAACGCGATCATCACGGTGCATCCGGGCGCGGGCGGCACCGAGTCGCAGGACTGGGCCGAGATGCTGCTGCGGCTGTACCTGCGCTGGGCCGAACGCCGTGGCTTCAAGAAAGACGTGCTCGACTTCCAGCCCGGCGACGAAACCGGCGTCAAGAGCGCGACGCTGTCGATCACCGGCGAGTTCGCCTACGGACTGCTGACGGCCGAGGCCGGTGTGCACCGGCTGGTGCGGATCTCGCCCTTCGATCAGGCCGCCCGCCGCCACACCTCGTTCGCCTCGCTCTACGTCTGGCCGGAACTGCCCGAAGACATCGACGTCGAGATCGACGACAAGGACCTGCGCATCGACACCTTCCGATCGAGCGGTGCCGGTGGCCAGCACGTCAACGTCACCGATTCAGCGGTGCGGCTCACGCACCTGCCCACCGGCATCGTCGTGTCGTGTCAGAACGAACGCTCGCAGCACAAGAACCGCGACACCGCGATGAAGGTGCTCAAGTCGCGGCTGTACGACCTGAAGATGAAGGAACAGCAGGCCGTCCTCGAGCGCATCGGCGGCGAGAAGAAGGACATTGCCTTCGGCCACCAGATTCGCAGCTACGTGCTGCACCCGTACCAGATGGTCAAGGATCACCGCACCAAGTTCGAGGTCGGCGATGTCACCCGCGTGCTCGACGGCGACATCGATCCGTTCATCAAGACCTACCTGATGGCCAAGTCGAGCGGCACGCTCGGCGCACCCGTCGCCGACGACGAGTAGGGCGGGCCCTGGGACCAGGGCGCAAGGCGGACGACTCAGGCGCACGGTCCGACGCGCCACGCTCCGCCCTACCTGAACCCGGCGCCCGGTTCGGTACCGGCGATGAACGCCTCGCGCTCGCCAGTGTCGGTGGCCGTGAAGACGATGTTGCCGGGGGCGGGGAAGTCGGACACCGGATCGCCAGACTTGCGCCGGCGATCGATCCAGTGCTGCATCACCTCGATCCAGATCGGGAGCGCCGCCACGGCGCCACTCTGCCCCTGACCGATCGGCCGCCTGGTGTCGAAGCCGACCCACACGCCGATGGTGATCTCGGGGTCGAAGCCGACGAACCACGCATCCGTGAAGTCGTCGGTGGTGCCGGTCTTGCCCCCGAGCGGCCAGTCGAGCGCGGCGGCGCGGGCGGCGGTGCCCTGCTGCAC
>JACDAO010000024.1 GCA_013695405.1 Acidobacteriota bacterium
CGCCCGTGCCCAGCACCGCGTCGATCTCGGGAATCTGCGCCCGCAACTCGTCGCGGTAGCGCTCGGCCAGGCAACCGGTGACGACCAGCCGCGAGGCACGGCCCGCGGTCTTGTGCTGGGCCATCTCCAGGATCGCGTCGATCGACTCCTGCTTGGCCGACTCGATGAAGGCGCAGGTGTTGACCACGATCACGTCGGCGCTGCCCGCGTCATTGGTGATCTCGTGCCCCGCACCTTCGGCCAGTCCGAGCATGACCTCGGAGTCGACCAGGTTCTTGGGGCAGCCGAGTGAGACGAGTCCTATTTTCATGAATGCCTGATGCCTGCCGGTCGGACAAGTCCGACCGCTACGACGTTGATGGATCAAGTTGCGACGTTGTAGCCGCCGGACTTGTGATGCCTGACGTAGCCGCCGGACTTGTCCGGCGGTCACCTCGCGTCGGACAAGTCCGACGCCTACGCCGCCCGGAATCCTTACGGATACAACCGATGCAGCAGTCGCGGATATGGAATCGTCTCGCGCACGTGTTCGAGCCCGCAGATCCATGCGACGACGCGTTCGATGCCCATGCCGAAGCCGGCGTGCGGCACCGAGCCGTAGCGGCGCAGGTCGAGGTACCACTCGAATGCTTCCTGCGGCAGGTCGTGGTCCGTGATGCGCTGCAGGAGCAGGTCGTAGTCGTCGAGCCGCTGCCCGCCGCCGATGATCTCGCCATAGCCCTCCGGCGCCAGCATGTCGACGCACAGCGCGAGATCGGGCCGGGCCGGATCCGGCTTCATGTAAAACGCCTTGACCGCGGCCGGGTAGCGGTGCACCAGCACCGGGCGGTCGAACTGCGACGACAGCACGGTCTCGTCGGTGCCACCGAAATCGCCGCCCCACTCGACCGGCAGGCCGGCGCCCTTGAGGCGACCGATGGCCTCGTCGTACGAGATGCGCGGGAACGGCGTCCTGACCGCCTCCAGCCCGTCGGTCTTGCGCTCGAGGTGCGTCAGTTCCGCGCCGCGGGTCTCGAGCACCCTGGCGACCACCGACTCGACCAACTGCTCGGCCAGGTCCATCGTGTCGTCGAGGTCGGCGTAGGCGACCTCAGGCTCGACCATCCAGAACTCGGTCAGGTGGCGGCGGGTCTTGCTCTTCTCGGCGCGGAAGGTCGGGCCGAAACAGTACACCTTGCCGAGCGCCATCGCGTTGGCTTCGTTGTACAGCTGCCCACTCTGGGTCAGGTACGCGGTGGTGTCGTCGAAGTACTGGACCGGGAACAGCGTGCTGGTCCCTTCGCAGGCCGAGGGCGTGAAGATTGGCGTGTCGGCCAGCGTGAAGCCGCGGCTGTTGAAGAACTCGCGCACCGCGTCGATCACCGTGTGTCGCACCCGCAGCACGGCCTGCTGGCGCTGCGACCGGATCCACAGATGGCGCCGGTCCATCAGGTAGTCCACGCCGTGCTCCTTGGGCGTGATCGGGTAGTCGTGCGACGCCGATACCACCGTGAAGCCCGTGCCCGTGATCTCGAACCCGCCCTTGGCGCGCGCATCGGCGCGCACCCGGCCGGTGACGGTCAGCGAGGTCTCCTGCGACAGGTGGTCGGCGGCGGCGAACCGTTCGTCGCCGAGGTCGGCCTTCGACATCACGACCTGGATGAACCCGGTGCCATCGCGGACCGTCAGGAAATGAATCTTGCCGCTCGACCGCCGGTTGTGGAGCCACCCGCGCAAGGTGACCTCCTCACCGTCGTGGCGGGCGATGTCTTCGATGTAGACGACTGGGGGCATGCGGAGTCAGGGTTCAGGGTACAGGGCTCATGGGCGACAGGCTGCGGGCTGCATCAGGCTTCGGAAAAGTTCAGGTCGTCGGCGCCGAGCAGTTGTTCGAATCGCCGGCGCACGCTCCCCGCGCCCTGCAGCGTGGCCCCGGCGCCGTCGGGGCCGGCGGCCAGCTCGAACAGCAGCGTGCCGTCGTAGCCGACCTTCTGGAACGCGGTCAGTAGTTCGGCCCAGTCGATCACGCCGTCGAACGGCAACAGGTGATCATCGGCCCGGCCGCGGTTGTCGTGCAGATGCGTGGTCACCAGGTACCCCGCCACCGTCTCCAGCGCGTCGACGACGTCGCCCTGCAGTCGGGCATGCCCGACGTCGAGGCAGATGCCGAGGTCGCTCAGTTCTTCGTCCTCGATCAACCGCACCAACTGGCGCGCCGTTGAGAGGGCATTGGGGATCACCTCGACCGCGAGCGTCACGCCGGCCTGTTCGCAGAGCGGCCGCAACGTCTCGAGCGTCCGCAGCACCGCGTCGCGCTGGTTGTCGCCGGTGGGCGGCGCGTACTCGTCGGGCACGCCGAGGTGCAGCACGAAGTAGTCGAACGGCGCATGCTCGGCCAGTGCCAGCGCCCGGGTGCACTCGTCGACGGCCCGCACCCGCTGCGCCGCGTGCGTCGTCGCGGTCGAGAACGCCGGCCCCCAGGTCGTGCCACGGAGGAACTCGACGATCGGCGCGTGGACGCTGTGCAGCCGGAGTCCAGCGTCGCGGCACCACGCGGCCAGGTCCCGCCCAGTGGCGGCGCGGTGGTAGTCGACGTGCGAGCGGGTCGCGAACACCTCGACGGCGCCGAAGCCGTGCGCGGCGATCGCGTCGAAGTGCCGGGCCGCGAGCGGCTCGGCATGGAAGAGGTGCGTCGAGAGTCCGAAGTCCACAGGCATGTCCACCCGGCGCCCGCGACGCCGACCGTCCATTCTACGCTGCCGGGGCGTGGCACCCGGCGGCCGCGCCAGGGGGGCGCCGGCTCAGCGCAACTCGTCGACGTGGGCCGCCAGCAGGTCGTGCAGGCGTCCGAACGCCGGATACTTTGCCAGATTGGTGCGGACATAGCGCAAGGTCCGCGGCATGTACTGGATGTAGACCGGGTTCTCCTTGGCCGTGGTCTGGTAGCCGAAGGTGCCGAGCGCCTTCAGATTCCGCTGCAGCGACATCAGGTCGAATCGCTCGCGGAACTCGACCTCCTGTTCGGGCCGCCCGGTCAGCGCCAGGAAATACGCGAGCAGCCAGTTGACCGTGGAGTCCGACAGGTCGACGTACGAGTCGCGCAGCAGCGACGCCAGATCGTAGGTATCCGGGCCGAGCCGGGCGTCCTGGTAGTCGATCAGGTGGAGCCGGCGCTGGTGGAGCATCAGGTTCCGGCTGTGGTAGTCCCGGTGGCAGAGCACCCGGGGCTCGGCCGCGAGTCGCAGACCGAGCAGTCGCAGCTCGATGCGCACCGCATCCTCGGCCGCCTCGTCGAGCGTGACGCCACGGTAGCCCAGCAGGTAGTGCTTCATGAAGAAGTCCATCTCCCAGCCGAGCTTGTCCTTGTCGAACGCGATGCCGTAGGGCAGCCACGCGGGCGAGGACAACGTCGCACCGTGACTCTGCAAGGTCGCAATCAGCCGCACCGCCTCACGGTAGAGCTTGCCGTGCTCTTCGGTCGACGCCAGGCCGAGGTAGGCCTGCAGCGTGACATCCCCGAGATCCTCGAGCACGATCAGGCCGAGGTCAGGCGCCTCGTCGATGATATCGGGCACAGGCACCGGCATCTGCGCCAGCAGCCGGGTGACGTTCAGGAAGGGCAGCGAGTCGTCGAAGGCCGACGGGTACGCCGCGAGCACCATGGTCAGCCCGTCGGGCGAGATCAAACGGAAGTACCGACGATCGGAGGCGTCTCCAGTGAGGGGCACGACGCGCACCCCGCGTTCCCGGTGGCCGCTCCTCTTGAGGTACTCCTCGATACGTTCCTGAAACGCGTCGGCCACAGCCATCCTGTCTGCGAATGCCGGCGGGCAAACGCGCCGTGCATGGTAACAGGGGTCGCTAGGCCACGACGTCGGTCAGCCGTGTCCCGGGTGCCAACGGCACATGTCCGGTCACCACGACACGCTCCAGCATGCACCCGGCGGGCACGATCGCCCCGGGCCAGACGATCGACTCACGCACCACCGCGTCGTCGGCGATCACTGCGCCGCGTGAGCGGACGTTGCCCTGAGCGTCGCCGGCCAGCGCCAGGCAGGTGCGGCGGTAGTCGTCGAGCGTGCCGACGTCCTGGAAGCGGGCATCGAAGACCACGCCGCGCACCGCGCCCGGCCGCTCGGCCATCAGCGCCGGGTAGATCTGCAGGACGGTCTCGGCCGGCACGCCGTCAGCCAGCGGCGCCAGGACCTCGCGCTCGACCAGCTGGACACCCGGAAAGTGCCAGCTCGGTGTCGGGTCCCGCCGCGAGCTGAAGCCGGTCACGGCGGCGTCCGCATCGAGGGTCACGCCGCCGTAGCGGCCAGCCTGCGGATGCGCAATCAGGCCGAGGGTGACCAGTGCGCCGCTTTCCCGGTGCGCCTGCCAGAGACGATCGATTGGCAGGTCGCAGAGCGTGTCCCCGTTCACGATCAGGATCGTCTTGCCCTCGACCAGCGGCAGGGCGTGGCGAGGCCCCCCGGCCGACCCGAGCACGGTGGGATGCTCCCAGCAATAGCGCACCCGGATGCCCAGCTGGGTGCCGTCGCCGACCTCCCGGGTAATCGAGGCTGGCAGATGATGGAGGTTGAGCACGGCGTCGGTGATGCCGCGCTCCGCGAGCTGTCGCAGGATCAGAGCGATCAGCGTGTCGTCGCCGATTGGCATCGCCGGCTTGGCGCGATGGTCGGTGAGCGGACGCAACCGGGTGCCGAGTCCGGCGGTCAGCACCAGCGCCGCGGGCGGCCACGCGGTCATCCGGGGAACAGCATGTGGGGGCCGAGGCCCCGGCTGCGACCGCGTTCCTGATGGAGCCCTGCATAGGAGACGGTCAGGTAGTCGGCGGCCGTGAAGCCGAGCCGAGCGGCGGTGGCGGAAATTCGCGATGCCTCGCCCTCGATCTCGACGAACACACCGACCGGCGTTTCGTCGATGGCGACAATACAGCTTGGCTCGCCGTACTCCTGACGGTATTTCTGATAGCGGAAGACCACGCCGTACCCGAGCGCCTCGAGGATCCGGCGCAGCGCGTCCGGGTCGCCGATGGTGCTCTCGATCTCAGGGCGGGTCTTCATCGGGCCCGGCTGCAGGGGCCCCTTCCAGGTCAGGACCCCGTCGTCGCCATCGAGGCGCAGCCGCAACGTGACGCCCCGCTGCTGCAGGCTGCCCCCGGGCTGGTCGTAGAGCGCGTCGTCCTGCAGTCGGCGGGGCCGGAGGGCCTGGAGGCCGAGCGCGCCAACGGCGGCGCGCGCAGCCTCCACGGACGTGAACTCCAGCTTGATCTCGCGTTCGACCACTATTCCTTGCGAATCGCGAGGCCGAGTTCCTGGCCGCCGCGCAGCACCAGGATCCGCGCCAGGCGGCCGGTCGCCACCGCCTGCAGCTTGCGACTCGCGTCGGCGGCGCTGGTCACCGGCTGTCCGTTGACCTGGGTGATCACGTCGAAGCGGCGAAGCCCGCCGAGGACCGCCGCGCTGCCGGGCTCGACGTCGGTGACCAGCGCGCCGGTGGTACTGCGCGGAATCTCCAGCCGACGAGCGATGTCCGGGGTGATGTCCTCGAGCCCGAGCCCGAAGCCCGACGTCTCCTGCACGGCGCTTTCCTCGGCCGGCTGACCCGCCTCGGCCTCGAGGTCGAGTTCACCGATGGTCACGTTGAGCGGCACGTTCTTGCCGTCGCGCAGCACCTTGAGCGCCACTGTGGTGCCGGGCTTGGTGCGCGTCACCAGGTCGACGAGCTGATCGCGGTTCTTCACGGCGCGGCTGTTGTACTCGACGATCACGTCGAGCGGCTTGAGGCCGGCCTGTGCGGCGGGCCCGGCGCGGGTGACCGCGGAAACCAGCGCGCCCGACCGCGAGGTCAGCCCGTAGTCCTCGAACGCCTGGGCGTCGATCACACCGATCGACACGCCAATCATGCCGCGCGTCACCTTGCCACTGCGCAATTGCGGCACCAGTTCCCGCACCAGGTTGATCGGCACGGCGAAGCCGATGCCCATGTTCGACGCCTGGTTGCGGTCGCTGAGGATGGCGGTGTTGACGCCGACCACCTCGCCGCGCACGTTGAGCAGCGGTCCGCCGGAATTGCCCGGATTGATGGCGGCATCGGTCTGCAGCATGTTGACGCTGCGCTGCGGCGCCACCGGGAAGGGGCGCTCGAGCGCGCTGATCACGCCGACCGTCACGGTGTGGCTGAAGTTGAACGGGTTGCCGATGGCGACCACGAAATCGCCGGGCTGCATCTGATCCGAATCGCCGAACTTGACCTGCTGCAGCGACTGGGTCGGCTTCTTCAGCAACTGGATCAGGGCACTATCGGTAAGCGGGTCACGCCCGACCACCTTGGCCTCGAACTCGATATCGCTGTCGTTGCCATAGAAGGCCACCACGATCTTGTTGGCGTTTTCCACGACGTGGTTGTTGGTGAGGATCAAGCCTTCGGCGGCGTCGATGATGAAGCCGGTGCCGGCGCCCTGCGAGGGCGGCACGCGGCCGCGGCGGCCCTGCGGTGCACCGCGTCCCTGTCCCTGTCCCTGGCCCTGGTCGGGGAAGAAGCGCCGCAACAGGTCCTCGCCGCCGAAGAACTCGGTCAGCTCTTCGGTGCGCTGGGTGGTTTCCGTGCGGATGTTGACGACGGCCGGCGACACGTCCTTGGCAATGGTGCGGAACGTGGTGGCGTCGATCGCCCCGGTGATCGGCGCGCTGTTGGCCGGCGGCGCCACGGTCAGCGTCTGTGCACCGGAGGTCGGCGAGAGATCGAGCCGGGAGGCCAGCACCATGCCGATCGCGACCGAGGCGATGGCCAGAAGCACGGCGTAGAACAAGGTGGTCTTGCGAGTGGACATCAGGTATCTCCGTGACTGCCGGACTTCAGGACCCGAACGCAATGATGGCACGCTGACGAGGACCACTCACACAGGCCTCGGTCCCGTCGATGACGACGTTGATCTCGGTACGTACGCCGAAATCGGAAAAGTACAGCCCCGGCTCGACCGTGAAGGCCGAGCCGTCGAGCAACTGCCGTTCGTCGCGCGTCTCGTAGTCGTCCAGGTGCGCGCCATTGCCATGGACGCTCTCACCCAGACTATGGCCGGTGCGATGCAAGATCGCGTCCCCGTACCCGGCCTCGACCAGCACGGCCCGTGCGGCGTGGTCGGCGTCGCAGCCTCGAATCGGCCGACCGGCGGCGACGGCCCCGGCCACCACCTCGACGGCCCGATCGCGCGCGGCGGTAATCGCCCCGAACGCCCGCGCCATCGGCTCGGGGACTGTGGACCCGGTGAAGCCGACCCAGGTGATGTCGGCAAACACCGACCCCGGTTCCGCCACACGCCCCCACAGGTCCAGGAGCACGAGTTCATCGCGGCCAATCGCTCGATCCGACCCAGCGGTGGGCAGGTAGTGCGGGTTGCCGGCATTGGCCATCGCAGCGACCACCGGCGGCGAGTCGCTGACCAGACCTTCCTCGGCGAACCAGCCGGCCATGCGCTGCTGCAACCCGTACTCGCCGATCCCGTCGTCGCCCCTGGTCACCGCCGCCAGCACCTCGAACGCCCGGTCCTTGACGCGGTAGAGGGCCGCCGAGGCCCGACGGTGGCTGGCGACCTGGGTGGCGCTCCAGACTGCCTCGAACTGCTGCACCAGATCGCCGGACGACACCACCTCGACGCCGCGCTCGCGCACCGCCTCGATGGTGCCGGCGTCGACCCGCGAGATGTAGGGAATGGCACATCCTGGCGAGTACTCCATCGCCACACGCCGGGCGCCGGTCAGCAGCGCCGTCAACCCGTCGTCGAGCGAGCGCCGTCCGGCATAGACCTGCATCGTCCCAGGCAGCGCCTCCAGGTTGTGACGCTCGATGCCGTGAACCAGGCCCCGCGGCGCACCCTCGGCCGGGATGAAGTAGTACCACCGCCGCGTCGTCATCTTGGCGGCATGGGCCAGGCCGGCCAGCGACTGCGCGATCGGGTTCGAGCCGTGGAAGTCGTAGAGCAGCCAGCCGTCGAGTCCGGCAGCGCGGAGGCTGGCCTGCACGGCGCCGATGTCGAGGGTCATCAGAGAAAGTATACGGGCGGCGGCGGCGAGATTGGGCCTTCGGGCGGCCAGGTCGGCGGCGGGCGGCCAGCCAGCTGGTGCGAATCGACGTCTTATAATGCCGTGTTGGACCGTTCTGTTGTCACGTCCAGACGCGCAACTGGCCGCATTCCCGGCGTGCCTCACCCGTTCGTGGAACCTTATGCGTAGACATGTCTCCGTCACGGCGCTGTTGTCGCTGCTGGCCTCGGTGGCCCTGGTCGCCCAGCAGGGAGGCGGAGCGCAGCCGGCCGCTCCGGCACCCGCCCCGGCACCCGCCCCGGGCCCCGCCACGGCATCAGGCGCCGCAGCGCAGGGCGAGGGCCCGCAGCGCCCCACCTTCCGCGCCCAGATCGATTACGTCGAGGTCTCGGTGATTGTCACCGCCGAAGATGGCACCCTGGTGAAGGACCTCCAGGCGAGCGACTTCCAGGTGCTCGAGGACGGCGCCCCGCAGACAGTCACGGTCTTCACACCGGTCAACATCCCGATCGAGCGCGAGGCGCGCACGCTGATCGAGGGCAAGCCGCTGACCTATGACGTGGCCACCAACAATCGCGTCCGTGACGGCCGGGTCTACGTCATCGTGCTCGACGACCACCACATCGGCGCATTGCGGAGTGCCCAGGTCAAGCGCGCGGCCCGACAGTTCATCGAACGCTACGTCTCTGCCCAGGACCAGGTGGCGGTGATTCACACCAGCGGGCGCACCAATGCGTCGCAGGAGTTCACCACCAACAAGGCGCTGATGCTGAGCGCGGTCGACAAGCTGATTGGCTCCAAGTTGCGGTCGTCGACGCTCGAGAGACTCGACGACTACCGCAACCGGGTCCAGAACAGTCCCGGGGCGACCGAAGGCCAGCTGGTGGACCGGGCGCGGGACCTGGCCGACCCCGAACGGGCGTACAAGGCGCGGTCGTCGATGGAGACACTGCGCAACACCTCGCGCCTGCTGGAGACCATCAACGGCAGCCGCAAGGCGGTGCTGTTCTTCAGCGAGGGCATCGACTACGACATCACCGATGTCATGGGCAACTCGTCGCGCTTCGCCAGCGACGTGCTCTACTCCCTGCGCGACGCGATGGGCGCAGCGACCCGCAGCAACGTCGCCTACTACGCGGTCGATCCGCGCGGCCTGGTGGCCACTTCCGACGACGAGTTCGACATGTCCGCGCCGCCCCAGGACGTGACGCTCGGCCTCAACCCGTGGAACATCAGGGACGAACAGCGCCTGGCCCAGCAGAGCCTGCGTTCGCTGGCCGAGGAAACCGGCGGCGCGGCCTCGGTCAACAGCAACGACTTCTCGACGTTCTACGACCGGGTGGTGCGCGACAGCAGCACCTACTACCTGCTCGGGTACTACCCGACCAACGAACGGCGCGACGGCCGGGTGCGGCGGATCCAGGTCAGGATGAACCGGCCGGGGCTCGAGGCATACGCGCGCAAGTCGTACGTGGCGCCCAAGGACAAGGAAGACAAGCGCGTCGAGGAGTCGGCGTCGGGGACCTCGCCCGAACTGCGTACTGCGCTGAACTCCGCCTTGCCGACGCCAGGGCTGGCGCTGTCGGTCAATGCGGTGCCGTTCAAGGGCGCCAACAAGAAGACCTCGGTGGTGGTGACGGTGCAGGTCGACGGCCAGCGCCTGACGTTCAAGCCCCAGGGTGACGTCTTCACCAACACGCTCGAGATCTCGATGATGGCGATGGATCAGAACGCGAAGATCCAGAATGGCGACCGCGCGTTGCTGGACCTCAAGCTGCGTCAGCCGACCCGCGACCTGGTGATGCAGGCGGGAATGCGGTCGGTGCTGGCGCTCGACCTCGCGCCCGGCCGCTATCAACTGCGCGTCGCCGCCCGCGAAGGGAACGACGGCGCGGTGGGCTCGGTGTTCACCGATCTCGAGGTGCCCGACTTCGCGAAGGAGAAGTTCGCGATGAGCGGCGTCTTGTTGACCTCGACCGGCGCAGGATTGACGCCGACGCCGCGGATCGTCGAGGAGTACAAGGCCCTGCTGCCGGGACCGCCGACGACCATCCGCGGGTTCTCGAACGTGGAGACGATCTCGGGCTACGTCGACGTCTACGACGCGGTGACGCCGGCCCACACCGTCGACGTCGCCACGACCATCACCAGCACCGCCGGCACCAAGGTATTCAGCACCACGCAGGAACGCAAGTCGTCCGAGATCGGCACCGCCCGCGGTGGCTACGGCGTGCAGTTCGAGGCCTCGCTGAAGGACTTCGCGTCGGGGCTCTACGTGCTGCGCGTGGAGGCCACGCCGCGATTGAACGGCGTCGCGCCGGTGGCGCGCGAACTGACTTTCGCGGTGTTCGGTCCGCCCGAGCCGTCCGGGTCGACGGCGGCGGTCAACCAGGTGGTGCCAATCGCGCACGGCCCGCTCAGCAACCAGTCCAGTGCCCGGGAGTCGATCGCCCGGTCGGCCGATGAATGGGCATCGCTGTGGACCGCCCTGCCGACCAAGCAGCAGCCGCCGGCCGTGGCTTTCGACCAGATGATGGTGGTCGGCGTGTTCCTCGGCAACCGGCCGAGCGGAGGCTTCAAGGTCGAGATCACCGGGATTCGCCAGGACGCCGACGCGCTGGTCGTCTCCTGGCGGGAGGTGGCGCCCACTGCGGGCGGTCCGGCCGACACCACCGTCACGACGCCGTTCGCCGTGGCCGGTGTACCACGCCACGACGGACCGGTCCGCTTCGAGAAGGTCGGCAGTTGACGCCAGCCCCGGCAACGGCAACAGCCCCGGCAGGCGCGCCGTCGCTGCCGCTCAGCCGCCGCAACGCCTCGCTGCTGGCGTATGCGGCCGGCTGGATCTCCGGGCTGCTGCTGCTCACGCTGGAGGCGCACGATCGGGACGTCCGCTGGCATGCCGCGCAGTCGTTGCTCGGCTTCGGCCTGCTCACCCTGCTGGCGGCGCTGCTGCTCGCCGTCGCGGCGGGCGGACTGTTCGTGTCGATCGGCATCTTCCGGGCCTGCGTCTGGGCCGCCCAGGCCGTGATCGCGATCGGCTTCGTGCTGTGGGCCTGGTCGATGCTGCAGGTGCTGCGCGGC
>JACDAO010000258.1 GCA_013695405.1 Acidobacteriota bacterium
CGTGCCGAACGGCCCTTCGAAGTCGACCCGCGCGCCCGGCGCGATGGCGTCGAGGTGCCGTCCGAGCCCGCCGCCAGGGTCGGTCCGCAACAGGAATTCGAGCCCGCCGTCGGAAGATGTGTCAGCAGGTGCTGACGCAAACGAGTAGGGGCGGCGTTCGCGGTGCCCGTGCAGGCCGATCAAAGCTGCTTGTCCAGCCTGGTAAGTGAACGGCGTGCCCGCCAGGTCGAGCACCAGACGGCGCGTGGTCGGTGTCGGCGCGTTGAAGGTGCGGACGGCAAGGGTCAGGGCGTCGGGCACAGGCGGGCTCGGTCGAGGCGCGGCGCCGAGGCTAGCGCCGGACGTCGTCCCGCTGCCGATAGTATCCCGTCTGGTACTCCTCGATCAGGGCCTTGATCCGCACCGCATCGTCCTTGCGATGCCCGGTGCACCGGATCGGGTGAGCGCCGCCGGTGGTCTCGATCAGCACGTCTGAGAACAGCACGTTGGTGTCAATCCGCACCGAGGCGACATGCGCCATGTGAATCGACTGTTCCAGTTTGCCGATCCACTGCGGCGTGAAATGGACGACGCTGCTCGGGGTGATCTGGACCTGGGTCGGGAACAGCCGGTTGCCGCCACTGAGCCGGCTGGCGCGGAAGACGTGGCCGCTGGCGAACGGGCGCGACTTGCGCCACGCCCAGACCGCGAACAGCAGCAGCACCGCGACCAGCGCGGCCATCGCGATCAGCAGCACGCCGGTCAGACTGGTCAACTCAGCCACGCCGGAAGCCTAGCAGATCGGTCCGGTCGCGCGAGCGCTCGAGCCACCGACCTGCGCCGACCGGAGCGCCAGACTCGATTCGATCTACTCTGGCTGCCGGGAGATGCGATGGGCACGCTGTCATCCGAACTGGCGCCTCTGCGCGCGGCACAGGCACGCGGACCGCTCGTCTACGGCGACGCCAACCTGCCCGCCCCGCTGGTGAGCTACATGCGGCAGCACCTGCACTGGGACGTGCTGCACGTGGTCGACGAGCCGCTGTGGCGCCGCGCCACCGACGTGGCGCATTTCTACCGGGCTCGCGACCTGCGCCGGACGCTGGTCACGCTGGACCACGACTATCTGGGCGACAGGCGCTTTCCGCCGGTCGACAGCCCCGGCGTGGTCGTACTGTCGGCGCCCGACCACCGCGGCCTGAGTCGTCTCCTCGACGAAGTGAACACCTACCTGCGCGCCTCGAGCGCGCCGCTGCCACTCGCTGGCAGGAAGTTGTGCCTGCGCCCTGGCTGGACTGCACGGTCCTGCACGGCGCCGGCCTGAGTGCCGAGATGCTGATTCTCGATGGTGCCCACCTGGTCCTGCCGGACCGCGTCCTGTCCCCTGGTCGTCTGGTCATCGACGGCGACCGCATCTCGGAGATCGGACCCGGATCGGACGGGGGTGCCCTGGCCGGTCTGTGGATCGTCCCGGGCTTCATCGACGTGCACGTGCACGGCCTGCACGGCGACGACGTGCTCGATGGGCCGGGTCAGGTCGCGACGATCGCCCGGCGCCTGCCGCGGTACGGCTGCACGTCGTTCGCGCCGACGACCTTCGCGTGCCCCCCTGATGCACTGGAGATGCTGGCGCAATCGGTGGAGGAGGCGATCGGCGCGCCGACGCTCGACTCCGCTCGCGTGCTGCCCGCGCACCTCGAGAGCAACTTCATGTCCTCCGATTACCGTGGCGCTCAACCGCTCGAGCAGCTGTGCCTGCCGCCCGGCGCGCCGGCCGCCGATGCGGTCCCCGGTACCGCCATCGACTTCACCGGCGACGACATCCTGCGGGTGGTGACCGCCCACCGGCGGGCGATCGGCACGATGACGCTGGCGCCAGAATTGCCCGAAGCGTTACCTCTCATCCGGGCGCTGACGTCGCAAGGCATCCGCGTCTCGCTCGGGCATTCGGGGGCGACGCTCGACCACGCACGCGCCGGGATCGAGGCCGGCGCCCGGCAGGCCACGCACCTGTTCAACCGGATGCCGGCGCTGACGCATCGGGCCCCGGGGCTGGTTGGCGCCGTGCTGGACGACGATCGGGTCGCCGTCGAACTGGTGTGCGACGGGTATCACGTGCACCCGGTGGTGATGCGCATGGCGATCCGGGCCAAGCGGCCGGACCGGGTGATGGCGATCACCGACGGCCTGGCGGGCGCCGGCCTGCCGGTCGGATCGCGCTTCCTGCTCGGCGGCCGCGGCGCCACGGTGCAGGAACACGCCTGCGTGCTCGACGACGGGACGCTGGCGGGCAGCCGCCTGACCATGGACCGCGTCTTCGCCAACCTGGTGACGCTGGTCGGGGTCACGCCGCTCGACGCCGCGACGATGACTGCCACGGTCCCGGCGCGGGAACTCGGGCTGACCGATCGCGGCAAACTGGCCGGGGGGCTGCTCGCGGATCTGGTGCTGCTCGACGACGCCTTCTGCGTCCGCCAGACGATCATCGGCGGCCACATCGCCTACGCGCACGATGTGCCGCGCTGAACCGGGCCGCGCTGAACCCTGCGGCGGACCCGCCCGTCTATCTATCGCACAGATGCTCTCGACCCGCGTCCTGCCCGCCGCGCTGGCCTGCGCCAGCCTCGTCTCGGTGATTCCCGGCTGCGTGGTCCACGTCGACTCCGGCGGCTTCTCGGCCCGGAAAGAGCAACGCTTCACGGTGGACGGCCGCCCGACGGTCGACCTGAGCACCTTCGACGGACCCGTCGAGGTGCAGGCCTGGGACCGACCCGAGGTGCTGGTGCGGATTGAAACCAGGGCCTCGTCCAAGGCGTTGCTCGAGTCGATTGACGTCGACCTCACCCAGGACGGCTCGCGTATCGTCGTCGATGTCACGGCTCCCGATCGTCAGGGCTGGAGCATGCAGACCGGCCACATCAGCCGTTCGGCGCGGGTGGTGGCCTTGGTCCCGGTCGACAGCGAACTGAAGGTCCGCAGCGACGACGGATCGGTGTCGATCGAGCGGGTGCGCGGCTTGATTGACGCACGCACCGGCGACGGCCGTATCGTGATGCGGCGGGTGGCCGGCGACATCACCGCCGACAGCGGCGACGGCAGCGTTCAGATGGAAGAGGTGGACGGCGATTGCACCGTCTCGACGCGCGATGGCAGCGTGCTGCTGTCGGGCCGGCTGCGCGGCGGCCTGCGCGCCACCAGCGGCGACGGGTCGATCACGGTCAAGGCGTCGAGCGGCAGCGAGGTGTCGAGCGACTGGGCAATCGAGACCGCCGACGGCAGCGTGACGCTGGGCCTGCCAGAGGACATCGCCGCAGTCCTCGATGCCCGTACCGAGGACGGCCGGATCGCGCTGCACGGCTTTCCGGAGGTCGCGGTGAAGAAAGACGGCAACGCGCGATCGATGCGAGGCGCCGTCGGCGGCGGCACGCGCCTGGTGCACATCCGCACCGGCGACGGATCGATTACCGTCAAGCGCCTGACCCTGCCTGGGCCGCCCGAGCCCCCGTAACCGCCGGATCGAGCCAAGTCCGACCGCTACGCGCGGGTCCGGCGGTTCAGCAGGCGCCGCTCACGCGTGTCGCGCGTAGGTGGTCGAATCCTCGCCGACCGCCTCGATGAAGGCCTCGTGCCGCTCCCGGCACTTGCTGCAGGCGCCGCAGTGGGTGGCGCCGACCGGATTCATGCACGACAGCGTCAGCGCCATCGGCGCGCCGATCGCCTGACCACGGCGAATCACGTCGGCCTTGGTCCAGGTCCGATACGGCGCCTCCACTGTCAGCCGATGCGCAAGCCCCAGCGACAGCGCCGCGCCGATCGCCGCGAAGAACTCGGGCGTGGCGTCCGGAAACGGATTGCCGGCCAGCGGACCGAGGCACAGCCGCGGCAGCTGGTGCAGCGCGCAGTACACCGACGCCTTGCTGATCAGGACGACGTTGCGGCCGACCAGGTAGACGTCTTCGTCGGGGGTGTCGTAGGCCGGCGGCGTGCCGGTCAGCGACCAGTGCGCCGGCGCGTAGATGTCCCGCACCGAGGCGTCGAGGACGTGCAGCGGCGCCAGCCGTGACTGATCGGCCAGCGCGGCCAGCGCTTGCGTCAGCACGGCGCGTTCCTGGTCTTCCCAGGCCAGCCCGGCGGCCACGTAGATCGGATGGACGACCCCGTGCGCGGCCAGATCGGTGACCAGCACGACGCTGTCGAGTCCGCCCGAGCAGAGTACCGCGACCGGCTCGACGTGTAAGGTGGAAGAGTGAGCTACCGACACTTCGTCTTTGACCTCGATGGCACGCTGATCGACTCGCGCCAGGATCTGGCCGATTCGGTCAACGTCATGCTCGACACCTACGGCGCGGCGCCCCTGCCCGCGGCCGAGGTCGTCCCGATGGTCGGCGAAGGCGCGCGAATCCTGGTCGAGCGGGTGCTGGCCAGCGCGCGACAGGTCGCCGACGTCGACGAGGCGTTGAGCCGCTTTCTCGAGGCGTACGATGCCCGCCTCACCGCCACCACCCGCCTCTACGACGGTGTGCTCGACACTCTGGCACACCTGCGCACGGTGGCCCACATCTCGGTGCTGACCAACAAACCGCAGCTGCCAAGCGAGCGGATCGTCCACGCCCTCGGGCTGCGGCCGCACGTGCACGAGGTGATCGGCGGCGACAGCCCGTTTGGCCGCAAGCCGTCACCCGGCGCGCTCGCCTATCTGATCGAGCAGGGCGGCGTCGGCGCGGCCCGCACGCTGCTGGTCGGCGACTCGTGGGTCGACGTCGCCACGGCAGTGGCCGGGGGCGTCGATGCGTGCCTGGTCACCTACGGATTCGGCTATGAGACGGTGGACGCGGCGCACCGGCAGGCCGCGCGCTGGACCATCCCGCGGATCGGCGATGTGCGCGCGCTACAGGCCGATATCGGCGCCTAGCGGAGTCTCAGGAGTCGGCCTGGACGTCGACAAGCACCTTGGAGGCGGCGCGCGCGCCCAGCGTGATGCGTTGCTGGCCCGGCCCCTGCACCTCGACGCTGTCGGCTGCCGGATCGCGCGCCACCACCGCCACCGGCTGCCCCGGCATCAAGCGGCTCTGCTCGAGAAAGCGCAGGAAGTCGACGTCCTGATCGGCCACGCGCGCCACGCGCAGCGGCCTGCCGACCGGGCACTCGAGCAGCGAATGATAGACCCGCTCGTGGACGCCGCCCTCGGCATTCGGGATGGGATCGCCGTGCGGGTCGACCGCCGGACGTCCCAGCATCTCGTCCATGCGCTCGATCAGCCGGTCGGACACCGCGTGCTCGAGCAACTCGGCTTCGTCGTGAACCTCGGTCCAGCTCATGCCCATCACCTGCACCAGGAACAGCTCGACCAGGCGATGCCGCCGCAGCACCAGCGCCGCCAGGCGATCGCCGGCGGGCGTCAGACGCACCCCGGCATACGGTTCGTAGCGGACCAGGCCAGACTCGGCCAGGGTCTTGACCATCGTCGTGGCCGTGCCCGGCACGACGTTGAGCGCCGCGGCCAGCTGACCCATCGGCACCAGGGCCTCCACCTCGATGGCCCGTTGGGCCGAGTAGATCGCCTTGAGGTAGTTCTCGACCGTACTGGACGGGAGCATTCAGCGGTATCGTACCCCGCACATGCCGGACCCGACCACGGCGTCACCGCGCGAGCCGCTCGGCGCCGCGCTCTCGACCCCCGCCCGCAAGGCCGCCTACGTCCGGTCGCTGTTCCACGACATCGCGCCGCGCTACGACGACATCACCGTCTGGCTGTCGTACGGCCGCGACCAGCAATGGAAGGACACGCTGGTGCGCATGGCCTGCGTGCAGCCGGGTGAACACGCGCTCGACCTCGCCTGCGGCACCGGAGACCTCGCCATGCGCCTGCGAGACGCCGGGGCGTCGGTGACCGGCATCGATCTCACGCATCGGATGTTGACCCTGGCCGCCGGCAAGCCTGGCGCGGGCGCGATTCGCTGGGTCTGCGGCGACATGCTGGCGTTGCCGATGCCCTCGGCCTGCGCCGATGTGGTGACCGCCGGGTACGGCCTGCGCAACGTGCCCGACGTCGCACAGTCGCTCGCTGAAGTGCGCCGCGCGCTGCGGCCCGGCGGGCGCTTCCTGTCACTGGACTTCACGCTGCCGCGGTCGGTCGTGGTCCGCACCATGTACCTGGCCTACCTGCGACTGGTGGGCGGCGCCGTCGGTCACTGGCTGCACGGCGATGCCGACACCTACCGCTACATCCCCGAAAGCCTCGAGCGTTA
Source organism: Acidobacteriota bacterium (assembly GCA_013695405.1). Taxonomy (GTDB): domain Bacteria; phylum Acidobacteriota; class Vicinamibacteria; order Vicinamibacterales; family Vicinamibacteraceae; genus Luteitalea. Next base: position 6,228 of record JACDAO010000258.1, read on the forward strand.
TCCGGGCGCCGCTGGGGTCGCCACGCTGATGCGAGAGACCGGGTTCGTCGACGTCCGCTGGTGGCCGGTCCTGGGTGGCCTGATGGCCATCAACACCGGCCGCGTGCCCCGCTGACCGCCCCGGTACTCGACGGCGTGCGGGTGACGGGCGCCGGCGTGGCCGGCGACGTCCGGCGTTGCCTGCTACTCTTTGGCACCATGCTCGAGACGGCAGACGTCCGCAAGCGGCTGATGCATCGGCTGGGAGAGCTGCGCAAGGCCTCCGGCCAGCGGCGCGCCTTGGCCGACGCCGCGCGGGCGGCCTTCGAATCCGTCATGGACCGGGAGATTGCCCCTACCGTCAGGCAGTTCGCCCAGGCGCTGAAGGCCGAGGGACTGGCGTTTTCGGTGCAGACGCCGAGCGCGAGCGTGCGCCTGGTGTCGGACCGGTCGAGTGATAACGCAATCGAGATCGCACTCGACCTGACCGGCCGGCAGCCAACCGTGTACGCGCGCAGTTCCTACACGCGCGGCCGCCGCGACCTGCAGGACGAGCGAGTGCTGGCCGAGGGCGAGGCGATTGGCGCCCTGGATGCCGAGCGCGTGCTCGCGGCACTGCTCGATCTGGTCGAGCCGTTCGTCGAACGGTAGCGCGCGCCAGCAGCCTCGCGGCCCGTCCCATCGTCCTAAGCGTAGTGCCCGCGGCGGGCGCAACGGAGGTGATCGTGCGTACAACCATTCTGATCGCGGTGCTGGCGGCCGCGTCGTCTCTGCCCGCGCTGGCGCAACCGCCGCCGCCGGGCGGTCCGCCGCGCGACGTCGTGGTTTCCTCGGGCCAGGGCCTGGTCAAGCGTGCGCCCGACCAGGTCTTCGTCACCGTCGCCGCCGAAGCCCGATCGCGCCAGCCGCGCGAGGCGCAACAGCAGAACGCCACGGTGATGACCGCGGTGCGTGCGCGCCTGGCGGCGTTCGCGCTCGCCGAGGATGCGATCCGCACGCTCAGCGTCGACATGCAGCCGGAGTTCGACTGGGCCAACGGCAAGCAGACCCTGCGTGGCTACCTCGCCAGCAACGTGATCGACGTCCGCCTGGACGACGTGGCGCGGGTCGGTGAGGTGGTCGACGCGGTGGTCGCCGCCGGCGCC
>JACDAO010000259.1 GCA_013695405.1 Acidobacteriota bacterium
GCTGTCCAGCGGGTGAAGGAAGAGCCACTGATTGTTTCAGGGAGCGCCACCACGCCTCGATTAGCGAGTTCGAGTAGGTGCACTCGGTGAGCGCCAGCAGGCGCCGCAGGACGCCCGTGGCGATCAACGCGTCCACCTGAGCGTTGACGTTCTCCACGCCCGCGTCGGCCAGGACGACCGGGACCGTCTCACTGGGCGCCGCCTGCTGACTGGCCTCGAGGAGGACCGCCACGCTGTTGACTGGCGCACACGTGCCGGCCACACGCCACGACAGAATCCGCCGCGAGAAATTGTCGATAACGGCGTGCAGGTACGCGCGGGTGCCATCGAGCAGGCGGATCACGGTGGTATCGATGTGCCACATCTCGTCGGCCCGGGTCGTGCGTACGCCGACCGTTGGCGTCGCAGGATGTACGCGGAGCCGCGGGCGTCTCCACCCATGCCTCCGCACGAGACGGTGCCACGTCGACGGCGAGGCGCACACCGTGCCCAGGCGCTGTGCGAGGACCGCAAGCCTGGCCGTCGGCACGTGCCGATAGTCCCGCGCGGTGACCATGTCCCCGATCGCCTGCACTTCGGCGTGCGTCAATCGCTGCGGAGACGTTCGCGGACACGAGGACCGATCGTCGAGCGCGCACGCGCGCTGCCGCCGACGCCACTCCTGCACCCGCCTCGGCGACACGCGCAAGAACCGCAGGATGCCTCGCAACGGGACGTGGGCACGCGCCTGATCCACCGCACGGAGTATGCGCGCCTTCGCGGGGCCGGCCGGCAGGCGCGCCCCTGCGAGTCTGAAGCCGGACGTGTGGAGCAGGGCCAGCGCGAGCCGGAGCAAGGCCGCAAGCTTCCCGACGCGCCGGCGAAGTGTCACGACCTCCTGCCGGAGTTCGGCCTCGGTGAGGTTGACGACGGCGCCGCCGACAACCGTTGGGGCTGTGCCCAACCAGCCCCGAGCGGTCGATCGAGGGACGCCGCACTCCGTCGCGATGCGGAGGTCGCCCGTGCGCTGGACGAGATTCCGGAGTCGGTCGTCGTAGCGTTGCTGTGAACGGCAGGTCGTCCGCATGCCGCATCATCCGCGACGCGTCCGGGCCGCGCTGGAGCATCGTGCTTCGCAAGCGCCAACACGTCATCGCCAAGTGCGAGCAGAAGCTGTGGCGAAGGATGTGATTTTCGCCTGCGCGCCACAACTCACGCGAAAGGGTTCACCACGCGGAGCGGGCCGAACTCGTCGCGGCTTGGAATGTCCTCGGAGTAGAGCGTCCCGACGCCTTCGTCCAGGCAGCCGGCGACGATCAAGGCATCCCAGAACGACACGTGGCTGTCGAGATGGAGCTTCTGTGCAAGCGGCAGCACGGCCGGCGAAGGCACCACGAGTCGGAACAACTGCCGGAAGTCGGCCAGGCGATCCCAGGCGTCGGCCGGCGTGAAACCTTGCCCCTGCAACTTTCGCGACGCCGCGATGAACTCGCAGGCGACCTGCCACGGAAGGACACCGTCGGTCACGCGGTCAATCAGCGCCAGGGCCTTCTGTTGTCGCTGCGGTTCCGACTTGTCGCAGGCGTAGATGAGGACGTTCGTATCAAGGACGGTCATGCAACTCGGCTCGGCTGGGCAGGGGGCCCTTCGAGTAGAAATGCATGCGGGCAATGCCGGCGCGCAGGCGCGCGAGCGCCGCCTCGCGGTCGTCGGCCCTCTCGTCGATGGGCTCGACGATGAGCCGGACGCGCTGGCGCTCGCGCAATCCGAGATCGCGCTCGGGTTTCAAGACGCCGTCGCTGTACACGGCCTCGGTGCTCTGTGTCATCGCTGGACTCCGCATCCAAACTACGCCCTCGCCAGAAACGAGGCAAGCGCGCAGTCCGAAACATTAGCGGCGGCGGGAACCTGTTCCCGCCGCCTCCCCTATTCCTCCACGACGCGGGAGCAGTCAGGGGAACGCGAGGGGACTGGAGTGCACTGCGGAGGAATGGGCTAAGCGTTGACTCTGCAGGGGTTAGGACCAGAAGCCGCGCGCCTGCAATGACTTGCACGGCTGAGAGTCAACCGGTTCGACTCCCGCCGCCTCCACCATTTTTACTTAGCGTTTTCTCAAATTTAGCCCTCTTTTCCCGCCGCCTCCGCCAATACTCCAGTGGCGGACGCGGTCGTCCCTCCAGTGCGGCTCCCGGACCGTCAAGGAGCCGGATGGCCGCGTCGAGCGCGGCCGGGCTGAGGTGCATGTAACGCTGGGTGGTCGACAGGTCCTGGTGACCCGCCAACTCCTGGATGGCCCGCGCCGGCGCCCCGCGCATCGCGAGGTGTGAACAGAAGGTGTGCCGCAGTGTGTGCACCCCGGGCTTGATCTTCGCCCGCCGCGCCGCCCGCGCCACCAGGCCCTGCACCACCTTCTGCGTCAGAGACTGCCCGTCCACGCACAGCACCCGCCGATGTCGGAGGTGCCGATGCCTAACGAGCGTCTCCCCCAACCGCTGGTAAGCGGGACGAACCGCAATCGGCCGCTTTCGGCATCGTCACGTGGCCCTTCCATTCCGAGCGGGCGACGCAGAGTTGGCGCTTCGCGAGGTCGATGTCGTCCCACTCGAGCGCCATC
>JACDAO010000269.1 GCA_013695405.1 Acidobacteriota bacterium
CTGGCTGCTGCGCGGCTGGGCGGCGCTGTGGCGCGCCGAGCCGGCTGACAGCAACGGCCTGGCCGCGCACGTGCTGGGCGCCGAACGCGCAGGGTTCGCGGTCTGCGAAGTGGTGCGGCAGACCACCTACGCGCTTGCCGGGCGCCATCGCTTCGCCCGCTACCAGCTGGTGTTCACGCTGGGCCGGATCGGTGTCGCGGGTACTCGCCTCGGCGCCGAGACGTTTGCCGAGTTTCCGGGGTCCGCTGGCCGCGCCTACCAGGCGATGCTGATCCGCACCGGCGCGCACGCCGCCACGGTGCGCTACCTGTTGTGGCGGGTTCGCCGGCGCGCCGAGGCCGCGGCCGCGGCCGCGGCCCGCCATCCTGAAAGCCGATCGTGACCGCGACTGGTACGGGTCATCGCACCCGTCATCCGTTCGTGTGGCTGGCCGCGGGCCTGGGGGTGGTCCTGGTGGTGATCACCGTGATCGTCGCCCTGCGCCGCGCATCGAGTGTTGCCCAGTCACCGGCCGCGGCCGACGCGCCGCGACCGACGCCGGCACCGGTCGCGGTCGCCGAGACCACCGGTGAGGAAGGCACGCTGTCGATTGCGGTCGTCTCACTCGGGCGTGTCTCGAGCGACATCGTCGAACTGCGGCTCGCGGTCGCCAATACCGCCGCATCGGGCTCGCCGCCGCTCGACCTGTCGCAGCGCTTCAGCGCCGATGTGCCCGACAGCGGCACGATCGCCGAGGTCTACCTGGCCGATCAGGCGCATCAGCAGAAATTCTTCGTGTTGCGCGACGCGGCCAATGCGCCGTTGGGGAGTCGAGACGTGGCGCCGCTGCGGGCCGGTGAGCGGCGCGTGCTGTGGGCACGTTACCCGGCGCCCGCGGGCCACGACGCCGAGGTGGTGGTCCATGTTCCGCACGCCGAACCGATGCCCAACGTCCCGGTCGGGCGGTAGAGCATTTCAAAATTGCAGAATTCCACGCAGCGCAATCGGTGTGCGTGGGGAACCGCGGTTTCCGCCCAGCCGTACTAAGCTGGTGGCACATCGCCGCCCCATTTTCCAGGACCCCGCGTCATGCCCCTCATTGAAACCCGCGAGCTGTGGAAGACCTACGTGATGGGTTCCGAGGAGATCCACGCCTTGCGCGGGGTCTCGATCGAGATCACCCGCGGCGAGTACGTCGCCATCATGGGGCCCTCCGGCTCGGGCAAGTCGACGCTGATGAACCTGGTCGGCTGCCTGGACACGCCCAGCAAGGGCACCTACCTCCTCAACGACAAGGAGGTCAGCCGGATGGATGATGACGAACTGGCGCGGATCCGGAACGAGGAGATCGGCTTCGTGTTCCAGACCTTCAACCTGCTGCCTCGTGCGTCCGCGTTGCACAACGTCGAACTGCCGCTGGTGTACGCCGGCGTCAGCGGCACCCAGCGCGCCGAGCGGGCCAAGGCTGCACTGGCCAAGGTCGAACTCGAGAACCGGATGAACCACAAGCCCAACGAGTTGTCCGGCGGTCAGCGCCAGCGCGTCGCGATCGCCCGGGCCCTGGTCAACAACCCGTCAATCCTGCTGGCCGACGAGCCCACCGGCAATCTCGACTCCAAGACCGGCATCGAGATCATGGCGCTGTTCGATCGCCTGCACGGCAGCGGCAACACCATCATCCTGGTCACCCACGAGCCCGACATCGCCGCTCATGCCCACCGCATCATCCACATTCGCGACGGCATGGTCGAGAAGGACGTTCGCCGCGCGGCCTGAGCGCGGCGCCGGACCGGCCTCGTGATATCCCTGACAGGCATGTGGCGCACCTGGTCGGCCCGCCTTCCGCTCTGCCTGCTCGCTGCGGCGTCGCTCGTCGTCGCCTGCGGCTCGTCGTCCACGACCTCCTCGACTGCGTCCGGCACCCAGCCCGCGAGCGCGACCCCGGCGCGGCCTGGCGTCGAGCGCTACGGCTACCGGATCGTCCAGAGTCATCCGCACGATCCCACCGCCTTCACGCAGGGCCTGGCCCTCGCCGACGGGCAGCTCTACGAAGGCACCGGGCTGAACGGGCAGTCGTCGATCCGTCGTGTCGATCTGCGCAGCGGCGCGGTGCTGCAGCAGGCCACACTCGACAGCCGCTACTTCGGCGAGGGAATCGCGGTGGTCGGCGATCGGATCGTCCAGCTCACCTACCAGACCCAGGTCGGCTTCGTCTACGATCGCAAGACCTTCACGCGTCAGCGCGAGTTCACCTATCCGGGCGAGGGCTGGGGCCTGACCTACGACGGCACGCGCCTGATCATGAGCGACGGGTCGGATACGTTGCGGTTCTGGCATCCGGAGACGCTGAAGGAGATTGGCCGGCAGCGGGTCCGGGACGGCGACGTCGCGGTCAACCAGATCAACGAACTCGAGTACGTCGACGGCGTGCTGTACGCCAACATCTGGCAGCAGGATCGGATTGCCCGCATCGACCCGGGCACCGGCGTGGTCACCGGCTGGATCGACTGCTCGGGCCTGCTCACGCCGAGTGAGCGGGCGCGTGGCACCGACGTCCTCAACGGCATCGCCCACGACCCGTCGACCGGCCACCTGCTGATCACCGGCAAGCTGTGGCCGTGGATCTTCGAAATCGAACTGGTGCGGAAGCCCTAGCTGCGCCCTAGGAGTGTGCGCGGCAGAACTGCGCCGTCCGACGGGAATAGTTCTGCGTCCACGGAACGTCCCG
>JACDAO010000272.1 GCA_013695405.1 Acidobacteriota bacterium
GGCGCCGGCGCCGACATTGCCCTGAGCCACCGGAGCCGCCGAGGCGGCCGTCGCCGCGGCACGACCGCAGGCGGCATCGGGCCTGATCGTGGGTGCGCCGCCGACCCCGAGGTCGTAGAGAATCGCCGCCGGCACGATTGGCACACGGACGGCGCCCATGGCAAAACCGATGCCCTCCCCTTCGAGGTACTGCATCACGCCGGACGCTGCATCCAGACCGAAGGCGCTGCCGCCGGCCAGGACGATCGCGTGCACCTGCTGGACGCTGTTGAGTGGGTCGAGCAGGTCGGTCTCGCGAGTGCCCGGCGCCGCGCCGCGGACGTCGACGCCGGCGACGGCGCCCTCGCGGGCCAGGACCACCGTGCAGCCGGTTGGCCGCTCGCTTCGAACCGCGTGGCCGACCAGCAGGCCCTCGACATCGGTCAGTGTCCCGTTACCCATGCGGTCTGGTCCGGCAAGGCCGAGCAGGGCCGTCGATCCCAGCGCGGTGCCGATCAGGGCGGCGGCAACGGCTCGGTACGCGGACATGGCTCATCGTAGCAGGTGGGCGCCAGGCTACCGCTGCTCGGCCCGAATCTCGTCGAGCACCGGATCCAGATGCTGGAAGAACACGCGGGCATAGTGCTCGGCACTGTCGTCGCTGAGGTGCGATCCGTCCATCGTGCGCAATCCGTCGACCTCGGGCGCCACCAGCGGCACCCCCACCTCGTCCGAGAGCAACTGCGCGTGGGTCAGCGAGACGTCCCGCCCAGGCATCAACACGAACACCAGCCGCGCCCCGATGGTTTCGATTTCGCGCTTGAAGTCGCGCGCCAGCGCCACGGCGTCCGGCCGCACCAGATCGCGGCCGCGATAGAACGGCGTCAGCCGGGATCCGTGTCCGAAATCGGTCGCGCTGAACCAGGAGCCGTCGCGCTGCGATCGGTAGATGACAAACTCGCGCTCGCCCTTCCAGAGGTCCGGTACGTGAGGCACGACGCGATGCAGGGTGCGGCGAACGGCGTGTCCGGCGCCCGCCTCGACCTCGGTCTTCCAGGCGTCGAAACGGGTGTCTCGCAGCACCCGCTCGCCCCAGGGCGAGGTCACGCCGCCGAAAAAATTGTCGATGTTGGCAATCACCAGCCGCGGGCGCAGCCCGTGCCGACGCATCAGCGCCACCGGAAACTCGTGCTGCTCCTCGTGGCCGAAGCCGAGCGCGAAGACGCGCATCCCGCGCGCGTTGAAATACTCGCGCAGGGCATCGCCACGCAGCGCGAACATCAGGCGCGAATTGCCCATCAGCAGCACGTCGGCGCGCCGCAGGTTCTGCCGCGAGTCGGCGTCGGTGCCGAAGAACAGCACGTGGTGATCGACGTGCCCGCCGCGGTCGTGCGCGAGGATGTGATCGGGCGGCGCACTGCTGGCCGTGACGATGTCCATCTGGTGCACGCGAAGCGGCGTGAGCCGCCACGCCGCCCAGCCCGTCAGCACGCACAGCGCGCAAGTCAGCACGCCCAGCGTCGCCTGCCGCCACGCCTCCCGCCGTCGCCTGCGTCTGGTTTCGTTCATGGCCGTGCTGTTGCCGGCGAGGCCAATCTCTCGATTGTCACTCAGGACTTCCGCTCCCGGTCCGCGCGGTGCCGGTCGGACAAGTCCGACCGCTACCAGAATTTCGTATTCCGACTCCCGGCTCCAGACTCCCGACTCCCGCTCCGCGAGTCGTCGGTCGGACAAGTCCGACCGCTACGGGCGATTCCCGACATCGTCAAAACTGGAAATAAATGAACGCGTTGGTGCTGCCATAGGTTGTCAGGATCGCATACAGCAGCACGCCCGTCAGCATGGCCCGACGAGCAGGCGTCAGCGCGTTGACCCGGCCATGCTCGACCAGCCAGCCCCAGAGATGCACCACGACGACCGGCACCAGAAACGCCACGGCGGTCCACATCTCCCAGTTCGGCGTCGCCCCCTCGAAGCGCACGATGTTGCGCAGGAACTGCAGCGCGCCGTCGAGGGAGTCGCTTCGGAAGAACACCCAGGTCACCAGCACGGTCACCTGCACCAGCACGCCCCAACCCACGCGAATCGCCCACGACCGACGCTCCAGCCCGCGATGCAGGCCGAGCATCCGTTCAATGGCCAGGGCGCTGCCGTGCAGCGTGCCCCAGACGATGAAGGTCCAGGCGGCGCCGTGCCACAGGCCGCCGAGCAGCATCACCAGCATCAGATTGAGGTAGGTCCGGGCCGGCGAGATCCGGTTGCCGCCAAGCGGCACGTACAGGTAGTCGCGGAGCCAGCGTGACAGCGTGATGTGCCAACGCTCCCAGAAGTTCTTGAATGAGCCAGCGATGTAGGGATGGTGAAAGTTCAAGGGCAACCGGTAGCCGAGCAGGTACGCGATGCCGCGTGCCACCTGCGAGTAGCCGGCGAAGTCGCAGAAGATCTGGCCGCTGAACAACAGGGCGAGCCAGATCAGCACCACGCTGTTGGCGTCCGGTTCGTACGCCGTCGCCCAGTATGTGTCGACGTAGCCAGCCAGGTTGTCGGCGCAGACCATCTTCAGGAAATAGCCTTCGACGATCAGCGCCAGGCCGGTGCCGATCACGCGCCAGTGCGGCCGCCGGACCCGAGGCATCTGCGGCAGGAACTCCGAGGCGCGGACGATCGGTCCGGCGACCAGCTGCGGAAAGAAGCTGATGAACAGGAGGAAGTCGCGGACGCTGCGCAGCGCCTTGAGCCGGCCACGATAGACGTCGATGGTGTAGCTCATCGACTGGAAGGTGTAGAAGCTGATGCCCATCGGCAGCACCACGCGCCACTCCGGCCGCTCGAACGAGAGGCCGACCGCATTGCTGCCCCACTGCACGTTGTCGAGGAAGAAGCCGAAGTACTTGAAGAACGCCAGCAGGCCGAGATTGGTCGACAGTGACACCGCGAGGATCCAACGCCGCTGACGGGTGGACCGGCCGGGCCGCTCGAGTGCGAGAGCGGCGAGATAATCGACGCCCGAACTCAACAACAGGACTGACAGATAGACCGGGATGTGCCAGCTGTAGAAGGTGAGGCTGGCGACCAGCAGCAGCCACACGAACGCGGGCTCCACCTTGCGGCGGCCGAACGTGACCCGCGCCACGCACACGACCACCAGCAGCACCGCGAATGCATAGGAGACGAAGTTCACGGCGCGCAGATCTCGCGCGGGTGCCATGGACGAGGCATCAGCCGGGACTGTACCATCGCGCCGCCGCCGCGCACCGGCCGCGAGTGGCTCGCCATCGGCAATTTCAGACGCTCGGAATTTCACCAGGTCCGGGGCGCGAGGCTGGCGGTTATGCTGTCGTATCAGACGTGGATCGACAGTGGACCGTGACGACGGCGGAGGCCGGGCAGCGCCTCGACAAGTTCCTGGCGGCGCAAGGGCGGGCCGGGTCGCGGAGTCGAGCCAGTGACGCAGTCTCGCGCGGCCGGGTGTTCCTGAACGGGGTCGAAGTGGCCGTCGACGCTGGCGCCCGACTGGTCCGCGACGGCGACGTGGTGCGACTGTGGATCGACCGGCCCGGTTCGGCCAGCCGTGCCACGCGTCCTCCGGCGCGCGGCGGCCTGTCGATCGTGCACGAGGACGGCGATCTGGTCGTGGTCGACAAGCCGCCGGGACTACTGACGGTGCCGCTCGACGGCGACAGCGACGCGCCATCGGTGCTGGAGGCACTGCACGATCGCTATCGCTCGCATCGGACGCGCTCACCGCTGGTGGTGCATCGCATCGATCGCGATACGTCGGGTCTGGTGTTGTTCGGACTGCATCCGGCAGCCCGGGCCGATCTGGTCGCGCAGTTTGCCCGTCGCACGCCCGATCGCATCTATCTGGCCCTGGTCCACGGGCACCCCTCACCGTCGGCGGGCACCTGGCACGATCGGCTCAGTTGGGACGACGAGGCCTGCCTGCAGCGAGCGGCGCGCGACGACGATTCGGAGGCGAAAGATGCCGAGAGTCAGTACCGCGTCATCACGACCTTCAGCGACGCCTCGCTGGTCGAGGTCCGGCTGCAGACCGGACGCCAGGGCCAGATCCGGGTCCAGGCGCAACTGCGCGGTCATGCCCTGGTCGGCGACCGTCGCTACCGCTCAAGCGGCGATGAGCGCGCTCATGGCCTGACCTTTCCCCGACAGGCACTGCACGCGCAGCGGCTGACGTTCGAACACCCGGCCGATCGCCGCCGCATCGAGGTGATGGCCCCGACGCCAGACGACCTTCGCGACCTGATCGACCTGCTCCGTCGTCGCGCCCGCCAGTCAGGCGCGCCGTAGCCGGCGGCGTCGCGTCGAAGTCCTGACCCATCATCGCGCCGGACAAGGCCGGCGCCTACGTCCCCCGGCGTCTGCCATGCCCAGATATCGACTCCTGATCGAGTACAACGGCACCAGGTACTCAGGCTGGCAGGTCCAGCGCAACGCCCGCACCGTGCAGGGCGAGATCCTGCAGGCGGTCGAGAGTGTGACCGGCCGGCGTGATCGAATCGAGGTCTACGGCGCCGGGCGCACCGACGCCGGCGTCCATGCGGTTGGCCAGGTCGCGCATCTCGACGTCGCCACCACGCTGCCACCCGCGAGCCTGCTGGTGCGGCTGAACGAGGCGCTTCCCTCCGACATCAACCTGCTCGAGCTCCGGGTCGTCGGGCACCGCTTCCATGCACGGCACGACGCGGTGGCGCGGCGCTACGTCTACCAGATCTCGCGACGACGCAGCGCGTTCGCCAAGCCCTACATCTGGTGGGTGCGCGAACGGATCGACGTCGTCGCGATGCGGCGGGCCGCGGCCGGCTTCGAGGGCCGGCTCGACTTCGAGGCATTCTCCGACGACCGCGCCGAGGAGAAATCGACCGACGTGCAGGTCGACGCGGTCGAGATCGTCGAGGCCGGCGCGCTCGTGCTGGTGCGCGTCACCGGATCGCACTTCCTGTGGCGCATGGTGCGACGCATGGTCGGGGTCCTGGTACGGGTCGGCACCGGCGACCTGCGCGAGGCCGACGTCGCGCGCTTGCTCGCGAGCAACGGCGAGGCCGTGGCACAAATGACCGCGCCGGCGGCCGGATTGTTTCTCGAGCAGGTCCTCTACCCCGGCGAGGCGTTTCGCGAGGGGCTCGACGGACCGCTGCGCCTGGGCGGTGGGTCGTAAGGTGATGGCGGGTGCGTCGGCGCAGACGCCGATTGTCATATTCGACGGCGACTGTGGCTTCTGCCAGCGCTCGATTCGCTTCATCCACCGGCACGACGCCGCCGGCCACTTCCGGTTCGCCGCCCGACACAGCCCTGCCGGCGCACGCCTGTTAGGTGAGTCCGGGATCGGGGTCGCGCCCAACTCGTTGGTGCTGGTCGACGACGCCGGCACGTGGCTGCGCTCGGACGCGGTGCTGCGAATCGCGGCCCGGCTCGACCGGCCGTGGTCACTGGCGCGCGCCGGCCTGCTGGTGCCGCGCGGCGTGCGCGATCTGGCCTACCGTGCCGTGGCTGCCATCAGGCACCGGATTTCGCAGCGGTTGCCGGCCTGTGCCCTGCCAGACGCCGCGCTGCGCCGCAAGATCGTCGAGTAAACTGCGGCGTCGGGTGCGAG
>JACDAO010000029.1 GCA_013695405.1 Acidobacteriota bacterium
GATCGACGTCGACACCGTGGCCGGCCTCGAGTCGGCGGAGTTCTCGACGCTGATCGAAGCCGACGTGCAGGTCGTCGCCGACCGGACCATGAGCTGGGATTCGACCGGCTACGGCAGCCATGCCGAACGCGGCATCCTGACCCGCACCGCCACCACGTGGTACTTCGCCGAAGGGGCCACGTTCGGCAACTTCAACCTGTTCTACCTGATTCAGAACCCGAACAACCAGACCGCCCAGGTCAAGGTGACGTACCTGTTGCCGGCCCCTGCTGCACCGCTGGTCAAGACCTACGTGGTCGGCCCGCAGAGCCGCTTCAATATCTGGGTCGACAACGAAGGGCTGACCGACCCGACGTTGGCGGCGCTGGCCAGCGCGGAGTTGTCGGCGGTCATCCAGTCGACCAACGGGGTGCCAATCATTGCCGAACGCGCGATGTACCTCGATCAGCCGGGACGGCCGCTTGGCGCCGGGCACGAGAGCGCCGGGGTCACCGCGCCGTCCACCCAGTGGTTCCTGGCCGAGGGTGCCACCGGCAGCTACTTCGATCTGTTCATCCTGGTGGCCAACCCTGCCGCCACGCCGGCCCAGGTGCAGGCCGAGTTCCTGCTGACGACCGGCCAGATCATCATCAAGTCGTACACGGTGGCCGGTAACAGCCGCTTCAACATCTGGGTCGATCTCGAGGATCCGCAGTTGGCCGACGCCGCACTGTCGACCCGGATCACCTCGACTAACGGCGTCCCGATCATCGTCGAACGCTCGATGTGGTGGCCTGGGCCGACTTCCAACACCTGGCAGGAGGCGCACAACAGTCCGGGCGAAACCAGCACCGGCACGCGCTGGGCGTTGGCCGAAGGTGAGACCGGAGGCGCGCGCGAGACCGAGACCTACGTGCTGATCGCCAACACCTCGCCGGTTGCCGGGACGATTCGCGTCACCGTGCTGTTCGAAGACGGCACTGCGCCACTCACCCGCGATTTCGTGATGACCGCCAGCAGCCGCTTCAACGTCGCACCGGCCTCGGACTTCCCGGCCACCGCCGGCAAGCGGTACGGCCTGCTGGTCGAGAGCATCGGCGGCGCGCCGGTGCAGATCGTGGTCGAGCGCGCGATGTACTCCAATGCCGGCGGCATCCGCTGGGCGGCGGGCAGCAACGCGCTGGCCACGCGCTTGCCGTAGCCGGGCCGGCTGCGCGCTGCGCGATCACGGTCGCGCAGCGTGCCGCCTCTTCGCGCTACGCTGTGCCGCATGTCGCCGGGCCGCCTGCTGTCTCTCGTGCTGGTCGCTGCCGTCTGGCACCTGCCTGTGTCGCCGGTGATGGCGCAAGACCGCGAGGTTCTTCGTGTCTGGCCAGATACGCCGCCGGGCGACGCCACCACCTTGCCGCCGGAGGCCGACACCTCCAACGGCGTCAGCGATCTGGTCGCCGGGCGATCGGTGATCCGGCTCGGCAACGTCACCACGCCAACGCTCACCGTCTACCCCGCGCCGGCGGCCACGGCCACTGGCGCAGCGGTGGTCATCTGCCCCGGTGGCGGACACCGCATCCTGGCCATGGACATCGAAGGCAGTGAGGTCGCGGCCTGGCTGAACGGCCTCGGTGTGACCGCGTTCGTGCTCAAGTACCGGGTGCCGGCGCGCACGCCCGGACCGCGCGGCCGGGCCGCGGTCGAGGACGCGCAGCGGGCCATCAGCCTGGTCCGCAGCCAGGCCGCACGCCATCGCATCGACCCGGCGCGGATCGGCGTGATGGGCTTCTCGGCCGGCGGTGAGGCGGCCGGTGTGGCGGCGATCCAACCAACGCGTCAGTACCCGGCGACCGATACCGTGGATGCGGTGTCCCATCGTCCGGACTTCGCGATCCTGGCGTATCCCGCGTGGCTCGCCAACGAGGCCGGCACCGGCCTGCGCGACGGACTCACTGTCTCGCGCGACACGCCGCCGATGTTCCTGGTCCAGGCCCAGGACGACTTCATGCCGGTGGCCAACAGTGTGCAGATGTTCCTGGCGCTCAAGGCGCACGGGGTGCCTGCCGAACTGCATGTCTACGCCGCGGGCGGCCACGGCTACGGACTGCGCGCGACGGCGCAGCCCGTGACCAGCTGGCAGCACCGCGCCGCCGACTGGCTGAAGGCGAGCGGGTGGCTGACGCCCCGTCGCTGACGACGGTCTACGGCGTCCAGATGGTGGCGCCGATGAACCGCTCGGTGTCCTGCACGTTGTAGTAGTAGATCGTCACCAGCTTGCCGTCAGCGCGCTGCACGGTGCGCGTGTAGCCGAGGTCCCAGGTGCCGCCGTCGCTGCGCAGCACCACGTCGTCGTCCCAGGTCTTGCCCTCGTCCGTGCTGATCCGGGCGCGGATGCCGTACGGCTCGGCGCGGTAGCCGTACGTGATCACCAACCGGCCGTCCTCGAGCCTGACCAGGCTCGGCGGGTTGCCGCGGCCGGTGTCGGGCACCGCCCGCACGAGGTGCTTCCAGCTGGCGCCGTTGTCGTCGGATCGGTAGACCTCGATCCAGCGGCGGAAGCGCACCGCGGTCAGCAGCGAAGTCGGCGACAGGCGGACCGACGAGGGCATGATGCCGTAGTCGCTGTCTGCCGGCTCGTCGTGGACGAAGCCCAGGCGCGTCCAGGTCTTGCCGCCATCGGTGGTCCGCGCGGCCAGCACCCGGCCTTCCTTCTTGTTGGCCTTGGCCGCGGTCAGGAAGATCGTCAGCGTCGACGGCCCGTCGACGAGGTAGTCGGTGCGGGCGGCGATGCCGGGCTGGCCGAAGTCGGGCAGCGCGAACGGCCCCTGCCAGCGCTTGCCGCGATCGGTCGAGTAGTAGAAGCGCGACGGCCCGACGTGAATGCTGGCCATCCGCGCGGTGAAGACGAAATCCGGATGCGTGAAGGGGATGCCCCCCGGGCTGTCGGTGACGGCGCGGCCCCCGGTCTCGGCCGGCACCCCGGCGACCAGCGCCCCCGGCGGCGGCTTGAGATCGGCGGGACGCTCGATCGCCCAGGTCACGCCGCCATCGAGGCTGCGCGCGAGCAGGTGTTCGGCTGGCCTGGTGTAGTCGATCGCGTGGCCCCGCTGGTTGCCTTTGAAGTAGCCCGCTTCGAACCCGACCAGGATCTCGTTGCCCCACGCCCAGATGCCGTGGTTGGCGGGCCAGCCGCCGTAGCGGCCGGATTCCTTGTAGACATCGACGTGCTGGACGCCGGTCGGTTGTCGTTGGGCAGTCAGCAGCAGAGGGGCGGCCAGCGCTGGCAACACCGCGAGCACGGGGATCAGACGACGCATGAGCGACTCCGGGAAGGGCTACGACGGGGCGTGCGACGGACACGACGGGGACCGCCGCAGTACACGCCAGCGAGCGTTCCGCTGTCAACCGAGAGCTCATCGGGAATCGAAACGCGTTTCAATTCCTCGTGGCGCGCGCCTTGCTCCGCGGCGGCAGACCGTTTAGCATCCCGGCGTGATCCCCCAGGTGGACCAGGAGTCCGTCGGCGTCGTCGCCGGCGACGTGCAGGGTTTCGACGCGTCTGGCAACGGCAACCTGCCGCCAATGCCTTACCGCGACATGCCCGAGCCGCTGCCACTGAGGCGCATCCTCGGCCCGAGCGTGGTGCTGGCCGGGCTGGGCGTCGGATCGGGCGAGTACATCATCTGGCCGTACATCACCTCGACGGTCGGCCCCGGGTTCCTGTGGGCGGCGCTGGTCGGCGTCACCGTGCAGTACTTCCTCAACATGGAGATCGAGCGCTACACGCTGGCCACCGGCGAGACGGCGATCGCCGGCTTCGTGCGGTTCTGGAAGCCGTGGGGTGTGCTGTTCTGCCTGTTCACGGTGGTGCCGAACATGTGGCCCGGCTGGGCCACCAGCGGCGTGACGATCCTGACCTTCCTGTTGGGCGGCGGCGACGTGCCGCTGATCACGGTCGGCGTGATGATCGCGTCCGGCGCGGCGCTGACGATCTCGCCAGTGGTCTACCAGACGCTGGAGCGCGCGCAGTTCTTCAAGGTCGGCCTGACGCTGGTCTTCCTCGCCGTGGCGATCGTCGCGGCGATCGACCGCGAGGCGTGGGCCGCGCTGCCGCAGGCCGTGACGCAGGCCGGGCGGCTGCCCGACTCGCAGTACGTGCCGATTGCGCTGATGCTCAGTGCGCTGGTGTTTGCCGGCGCCGGCGGCGTCAACAACCTGGCGCAAAGCAACTGGATTCGCGACAAGGGCTTCGGGATGGGCGCCTACATTCCGAAGATCGTCTCGCCGATCACCGGCGAGGAAGCGGCCGCGCCGGTCACCGGCAGCATGATTCGTCCCGATGCCGAAAATCTGGCGCGCTTCGCGGTGTGGTGGCGCCGCGCCAACATCGAGCAGTTGGTCAGCTTCTGGTTCATCTGCGTCTTCTCGATCACGATCTTCTCGACGCTCGCGTACTCGACGCTGTACGGCAAGCGGATCGCCCAGCAGGCCAACCTGGCCTTCATCCAGGCCGAGGGTGAGGCGCTCAAGGTGGCGGTGGCGCCATGGTTCGGCACCTTCTTCTGGGTGTTCGGCGCGCTGTCGATGGTCCTGGTGGCCTTGGGCACGATCGACTACATCGCCCGCATCGTCGCCGACGTACTCAAGACGGTGTACCTGCAACGCAACGAGCGCTGGTCCGAGAGCCGGTTGTACTTCGCGCTGGTGTGGATCACCATCGCGGCCGGGTCGGCCATCCTGTTGTCCGGCTTCACGCAGCCGCTGCTGCTGCTGCTGACCGCTGCCTGCCTGAACGGGATCGTGATGTTCATCTACGCGATCCTGTTGATCCAGCTCAATCGTCGCGGGCTGCCCGCGCCGATCCGGGTGCGCGGGCTGCGGCTCGGCATGCTGCTGGTGGCGGTGCTGTTCTACGGCTACTTCGCCGGCTGGCTGGTGATCGAGCAGGTCCGCAACTATTTGACCGCCGCATGAAGACCCACGCACCGCTGGTCCTGCTCACCGTCGGCGTCGGCACCCTCACCGCGGTGATTGCCCAGAGCCCGCGCGAGCAGGAGCCGCCGATGGGGCAGGCGGTCTTCGTCGACGACACGATCATCCGGCCCTACGACCCGACGCCGGCCCTGGTCACCCGGGAGACCCGCGTCGACCGTCCGAAGTATCCGGCCACCGACATCCACGCGCACTGGTCGATCGATCTCGAGCCGGCATTCCTGCTCGAGGGGATGGACGACCTCGGCGTCGAGCGGGCAGTCAACTCAGTGGCGGCTTCGGTGCCGGACTCGACGCGATGCTCGACCGCTTCCATGC
>JACDAO010000290.1 GCA_013695405.1 Acidobacteriota bacterium
GCGTCGGTCAACGAGGAAGGGCGCACGTCGCTGCAGAAGAACATGGACTGGCTCAAGCGCTGGACCAGCACCCGGGTGCTGATCGAGGGCCACTGCGACAACCGGGGCACGCCGGAGTACAACCTGGCGCTCGGCGAGCAGCGTGCCGCGTCGGTGCGCGACTACCTGGTGAGCCTCGGCCTGCCGGCCGAGCGCGTGACCATCGTCAGCAAGGGCGAAGAGCAGCCGTTCTGCAACGACGACGCCGAGAACTGCTTCTCGCAGAACCGCCGCGGCCACTTCCTGATCACCGCGAAATAGCCGCCGGCCTCACGTAGCCGCCGGACTTGTCCGGCGGTCACCGTTGTTCGGCTAGTGGCCGAGCGCGCGCGCGATGGCGGCAGCGGCGGCTGCCGGGTCCGGCACGGCGGTGACCGGGCGACCGATCACCAGCCAGGACGCGCCCGCCGCGATCGCATCGGATGGGGTCATGGTCCGAGCCTGGTCGTCGGCGCCGGACGCGGTTGGGCGGATCCCCGGTGTGACGACCAGGAAGTCGGGGCCGCAGGTCTCGCGAATCAAGGTGATTTCCTGCGGCGAGGCGACCACGCCGTCGATGCCGGCTTCCCTGGCCAGCCCCGCGAGCCGCGCGACCTGATCGCGCACCGAGTCGCCGGCCCCGACCTGCGCCAGGCGCCGATCGTCGAGGCTGGTCAACACCGTCACGCCAACCACCAGCGGACGCACCGTGCCGCTGGCCGCCTCGTGCGCCGCATCGCGCGCGGCACGCAACATGTCGAGGCCGCCGCTGGCATGCACCGTCATCATCCATGCCCCGAGGCGCGCCCCGGCCCGCACCGCGCCGGCCACGGTGTTGGGAATGTCGTGGAACTTCAGGTCGAGGAACAGCCGCAGCCCGCGGTCGACCACCGGCGCCACGGCGGCGCGACCGGCGCTGACGAACAGTTGCTTGCCGACCTTGAAGCCGCCCACCACGGGCGCCAGCGTCTGCACCAACCGGTCGGCCTCGGCGACCTCGTCGACATCGAGGGCAATCAGGACGGGCGACATGCTGGCTCCGCGCTGGTCCGTGAGCCGTGCACTGCGCCGACCAGATCGGCCAGGCGCGTCACCCCGTGGCGGGTGCAGTAGGACTCGAGATCGGCCAGGATCCGCGACCACAGGAACGGGTCGGCGAAGTTGGCGGTGCCGATCTGCACCGCGTCGGCGCCCGCCAGCATGAACTCGACGACGTCGTCGGCCGAGGCGATCCCGCCCATCCCGACGATGGGGATTCGCACCGCCTGCCGGCATTCGTAGACCATCCGCACGGCGATTGGGCGGATGGCCGGGCCGCTCAGTCCGCCCAGCACATTGGTCAGCTTCGGCTTGCGCGTCTCGATGTCGATGGCCATCGCCAGGAAGGTGTTCACCAACGAGATCGCGTCGGCGCCGGCCGCTTCCGCGGCGCGCGCGAACGAGGCGACGTCGGTCACGTTCGGCGTCAGCTTGGGCATGATCGGCAGCGACGTCACCTGGCGGACCGCCGCGACCACGTCGTGGGTGCCGGTCAGGCTGCAGCCGAACTGGATGCCGCCGGCCTTGATGTTCGGACACGAGATGTTCAGCTCGATCGCGGCCACCCCTTCGTGATCCGACAGCACCCGCGAGACCTCGACGTACTCGTCGAGCGTGACGCCACAGACGTTGACGATCGTCACCGCGCCACGGGCGCGCAGTTCCGGCAGGCGCTCCTTGACGAAACGATGGACGCCGATGCCCTGCAGGCCGATGGCATTGAGCATGCCGGCCGGGGTCTCGACGATGCGCGGCGGCGCGTGCCCTTCACGTTCGGAGAGGAACAGGCCCTTGACGACCACGGCCCCGAGCGACGAGAGATCGAGCGCGTCGGCATACTCGACGCCGTAGCCGAAGCAGCCGCTTGCCGCCATCAGCGGGTTGCGGAGCGTCAGTGCGGCCAGCGGTGCGGACAGATCAGCCATGGTCTGCGGCGAGCCCTTCCCAGTGCAGCGTGCTGGCGGCAAACACCGGCCCCGCGATGCACGACCGCACGAAGTGGGTGCCGCCAGCGGCGGTGCGCAACGGCACCACGCAGCTGTAACAGCCGCCCATGCCGCAGCCCATCACCTGCTCGAGCGAGACCCAGGTGTCGCGACCGGCGTCGGCCAGCCGCGCGGCCACCGCCCGCATCATCGGTGTCGGCCCGCAGCAGTAGACGTCCATCGCGTCGTCCCGCGTCGTCGATGCCAGGGCCCGGTCGAGCGCCACCGTGACCCGACCCGTCACGCCGCGACTGCCGTCCTCGGTGGTCACGACCAGGTCGACGCCGCGGTCGGCGAACCAGTCGGCGTAGTACAGGTCTTCACCGCGTCGCGCGCCGTAGAACAACCGCAGCGCGAGGCCGCGCGCGACCAACGCCTCGGTCAGCGTGGCGAACGGCGCCAGGCCGACGCCTCCGGCCACCATCCAGACGGTCCGGGCCCCGGCGCTCAGTGGCCAGGGTTGTCCGAGTGGCCCGAGGCAGTCGAGGCGTTCGCCGGCCCTGACCGCGTACAGCCTGCCGGTTCCGATCCCGATGCGCTTGTTGAGGATGCTGATGGCGCGTGCCGTGCCGTCGGCGCCTCGGACGATCTCGAAAATGGAGAATGGCCGACGCAGCAGCGGTTCCAGACCGGGCGCGGTCCGCAGCATCACGAATTGACCTGGACGGGCGGCGGCGGCGATGTCGGGAGCGGCCAGCGTGACGACGTTGTACTCTGCCGACAGCGCACGATTCTCGAGCACCTCGGCCCGTTCGTCGACGACCATCCGGGGCAGCATAGCGCATTCGCTCATGCCCTACCTGCGTCTGCTGACCAATGCGCTCGTCGCTGGCGCCGTGGGTGCGGCGATGCTGGCGCACGTGGTGCTGTTGCTCAATCCGCAGCTGCCGTTGCGACCCGGCGTGGTCTTCTCGATCGGCTGGCGGGTGCTCGCCAGCGCCGGCGGCGTGCTGACCGCCGGCTTCTTCATTGCAAGTCTGCTGCGCTACCAGGCCACGCACCGCAGTCCCGGCTGGCTCAGCCTGCGCCTGCTCGCCTGGATGACGACGCTGGTGGTCGGCCTCGGCGGGCTGCTGGCGTGGCTGAACCTGTCGGCGTTCGAGGCCTCGCTCTCGGCCGACGCGGCGCGCCGCTTCGCCGTCGCCACCGGGGCCCTGGTGGCCACCGCCGGCGTGCTGCTGCTGATCGCCCTGGTGCACTACTCGTTCGGCCGTCACGGCAGCCGGGTCGGCGGGTCGCTCTACGCGATTGCCGTGGTCGCCGCGGTGACCTTGCCGCTGGTCGCGCGCGGCGTTGGCGAGCCGGTGCCGCCACCGGTCGGTGTGGCGCGGGCGGTGGCGCCATCGGTCCGCGAGCGACCGGCGGGGCGCGTCTGGCTGGTGCTGCTCGACGGCGCGTCGCTCGACTACGTCTCGCCAGCGGCGGCGCAGGGGCGGCTGCCACAGCTCGGACGGCTGCTCGACGCCGGCGCGTCAGTGACGCTGTTCTCCATCGAACCACGCGAACCCGCGCCGATCTGGGCTTCGGTGGCGACCGGGCGCTACCCGTCTGGCAGCGGCGTGGCGTCGTCGGAGCGCTACCGCGCCGGCTACGCACACCTCGATCTCCTGCCACGGTACGTGTTCGCCGACGCGCTGCGTCATCTGCGCCTGATCCGGACCGAGCCGGTCGATCGCGCGAGCCTGCGCGGCACGCCGCTGTGGTCGATTCTGGAGGCGTCGGAGCTGTCTGCAGGCATCGCCGGCTGGCCGTTCGCCCGTCATGCGTCATCGGATCACGGGTTCGTGCTCGACGACATGCCAGGGTCCACTCGCGACCCGGCCGATGCCGACCGCCGGCTACGCGAGCGCTTCGAGGACGCGCTCGTCTCGCACGACGTCCAGCTCGGCTCGGTGCGCTACGCGGTGCTGTCGGCGCT
>JACDAO010000292.1 GCA_013695405.1 Acidobacteriota bacterium
GTGATTCCGGCGCGACTGGCGGCGTCGGCGAATGCCGCGCCATCCAGGATCAGCGTACGCCCGGCGTCTATCGAGAGCAGCCTGATTCCCGCGTCCTGCAAGACCGCCACGGTCGGCAGCCCGACCACGGGCACGTCGAAGCGCATGTCCTGGTCCGGCTTCGCTACCTTAATGACGCAGGCGCCAGGGCCGGCGATTCGACCGCCGCGGCGGATCGTCTCATCGGTCCCCTCCATCGCCTCGACGGCCACCACCGCGCGGTCCTTGACGACCAGGGTCTGGCCGATGTCCAGCCCGGCGACCGCGTCGGCCATCGTGTAGCCGAACGCCAGGTCGGCTTGCGCGGACTCGTCGGGCACCGGCCCGGCCAGATGCCCGTCGCCAGCCACCAGCGGTTGCAGGAACGAGGTCGAGTCGAGCAGTTCGATGCCCTTGCCCTCGAGGACGTCGGCGATCGCCGCAATCAGCGCGTCGGTCGATTTGGCGCGTAGTCGCAGCAGCACTTGCAGCAGCGTCCAGTCGGGCACGATGTTGGCGAACAGCTTGGCGTGCTTGACCTGCCCGGCCATGACCGCCTGCCGGCAGCCCGCGTCCTGGAGGATCTGGATGCAGGTGCCGAGCTGACCGAGCGACACCGTGTGCAGCGGCACCTGATGCGACGCCGCCAGCGCGACCAGGTCGGGGCCGGTCTCCTCCCTGACGGCCACCACGGTCACCGCGTGGCCTAGCGACCGCGCCGCCTCGAGCACGAGCAGCGGGAACCGGCCATTGCCGGCGATCAGTCCGAGGGGGGCCATGGCGGGCGGCCGCGCTACTCGTCGGGCGAGACGTCCTCGAGCCGACGGGTCGCGCGGCGCAGGATCACCCCGCGCTTGGAGCCGCGGATGAAGTCGATCAGGTACTGGACCTCGGCGCAGCTCAGCTCGGGATCGTTCTCGATCTGGGCCAGCGCGCGGGTCGTGTTCAACTTCGAGAGCAGCAGGTAGCGATAGGCATGCCGCAGCCGTGTCACCACCTCGGAGGTGAAGCCGCGCCGCATCAGGCCGACTGTGTTCAGGCCGTAGTTGCGCGCCCGGTTGCCGACTGTCTTGGCAAATGGCAGGGCGTCTTTGGTGACCACCGAGTAGCCGCCAATGAAGGCGTAACTGCCGATCCGGCAGAACTGGTGCACGCCCGAGAACGCGCTGATCGTGGCGTAGTCCTCGACCTGCACGTGGCCGCCGAGCGTCGCGCCGTTGCCGAAGATGGTGTGGTGACCGACGCGGCAGTCGTGCGCGACGTGCGAGTAGGCCATGAACAGGTTGTGGTCGCCGATCCTGGTGACGCCGCCGCCGCCAGCGGTGCCGCGGTGGATCGTCACGAACTCACGGAAGACGTTGAAGGCGCCGATCTCGAGGCGGGTCGGCTCGCCGCGGAACTTGGTATCCTGCGGGATCAGGCCGATCGACGCGTACGGGAACACCTCGGTGCCCTCGCCAATCGAGGTCCAGCCTTCGACGATCGCGCCCGCGCCGATCTTGCAGCGCGGCCCGATCGTCACGTGTGGCCCAATCACTGCGCCGGGCGCCACCACCGTGCCGGCCCCAATCGAGGCGCCGACCTCGACGATGGCGGTCGGGTGGATGATCGCCGGCTCCGGCTCGATCGCCAGCACCAGCGTGCCCTCGGCGACGATTTGATCTTCGACGAAGGCGACCCCGCGAACCCGCGCCATGGTGCTGCGGCGCCGCTCGATGCTCAACTCGAGGCGGACGCAATCGCCAGGGCCGACCGGCCGGCGGAACTTGGCCCCGTCGACGCCGCGCAGGGAGGTGCGCTGCGGCAGGATGGTGCCGTCGGTGGACTGCAGCAGCAGCACGCTGGCCGCCTGCGCCATCGACTCGATCATCAGCACGCCCGGCATCAGCGGCGCGCCGGGAAAATGGCCCTGGAAGAAGCCCTCGTTGATTGTGACGTTCTTGATCGCCACCACTCGCTCACCGGCGATGAACTCGGTGACCGCATCGACCATCTGCAAGGGAAAGCGAGAACTCAGCCGGTCGACGACAGGTGGGAGGTTGATGGACACGGGCATCTCGAGGTCGCCGGTGGACAGGCGGCCCGACCGGCCGGCGCAGCGCGCCGGAGTCGGGCCGTCAAGGCGGGTCGACTACTTGGCTGCCGGCGCGGTGGCGGCGTCGAGCGCGGTCACGACGTCGGCCGTCACGTTCAGGCCCGAGTCCACCCAGACCACGCCGGCGTCGGCGATGCTGAGGATGAACTGCAGGTTCTTGGCCTTGGCCACCTGCTCGATGATCGGCAGCAGGCGCTGCTGGAAGGTCACCTGCAGTTCCTGCGTGAACTCCTGCACTTCCTGCTGCGCGTCCTGAGTCGCACGCTGCAGTTCGACCTGCAGCCGCTCCACTTCCTTCTGCTGCCCGCCACGGGCCGCGTCGCTCAGCACCGAACCGCCCTGTTCGAGCTTCTGCTGCGCCGCCTGCAACTGCTTCTGCCGGCCCTCGAGGTCGGACTGCTTCTTGGCTTGGAATTCCTTGATCTTGGCGCCCGCCGCCTGGCCTTCGCGGCTCTGGGTGGCGATGCCGTTCAGATCGACGTAGGCAATCCTGGCGCCCTCGGGGAACGGACGCGGCGGCGACGCCGGTTGCGTCATCGCGGGCTGCGTCATCGCGGGCTGCGCGGGAGCGGGTCGCGCGGGCGCCGGTTGGGTGGTGGCCGGTGCCGCAGCCCCTGGTTTCGCAGGCGTTTGCGCAGCGACCGGACCGGCCACCAGCATCAGGCACGTCGTGGAGACGGCAATCACGAACTTCATGGACAACTTTCCTTTCGACCCGACAGGGACCCGGCTGCCGGGCCCGCCACATTGAACCACACCCGCGCTCCGGCTAGAACGTCGAGCCCACCGCGAACCGGAACTGGAACTTCCTGGCCGGGGTGTAATCGTTGTTGAGCACGCCGTCACGCTGCGGGTTTGCCGCGAAGATCAGGCGGAACGGCACGTTGAGTACCGGCATGAAGAACCGCACCTCGGCGCCGGTCGAGGTCTTGAACTCGTTGAAGGCGAAGCGCTCGCGGCTGTCGCGCACCTGCCCGGCATCGTAGAACAGCACCAGCCGGACCGGGCCGGCGATGCTGATCAGGTACTCGGCGTTGAACAGCAAACTCTTGTTGCCACCGAGCACGACGCCACTGCCCGGGTTGTCGACCGTGCCGACGTCGCGCGGGCCGATGCTGCGGACATCGAAGCCGCGCACGCTGAACTCTCCGCCCTGGACCAGGCGCTCGAAGATCGGCAACGGCAGCGTGTCGCCATAGGCGCGAATGTACTCGCCCTCGACGCGGAAGCCGAACGACGTGCGGCGCGTGTGCTGCAGGAACTGCGCGTACTCGATCCGCGGCTTGAGGAATTTGGTGTTGCCACCGAGGCCGGCCACGTCCATTGACGCGGTGAAGCGCGTGCCGGTGTTCGGGAAGATCGGGTTGTCGACCGTGTTGTGAACGAAGCTCGGGACGAACTTGCTGATCGTGCGTGCGCCGCCCGGCAAACAGGTGCGGCCGCCCGCGGGGTTCTCGACGGTCGGCGGCGCGTCCTGGCACCGTAGCAGCAGCGAGTCCTGCAGGAACGGGTTGCGGCCGATCACCGACTCGTCGGTGAAGGCCGACGCCAGATCACTGATCGTCACCCGCTCGAAGCTGTACTGCATGAAGGTGCGCGTGAAGTTGGCAACCGGGAAGCCCCACACCGTGTTCACGCCGGTGGTCTGCTGCGTGAAGGCCCCGATGTACTGGATGCCGCGCCGTGAGACATCGATGCCGGCGGTGATCGGGCGATCGAACAGGTACGGCTCGGTGAAGGCGACCTGGTAGAACTGGGTCCGCGAGCCGGCTGCCAGCGACAGCGACAGCGTCTCGCCGCGGCCGAGGAAGTTGGAGGTCGCAAAGGCCAGCTGACCGAAGAACCCTTCGAACTGCGAGATGCCGGCACCGAAGGTCAGCTGGTTGCGGTTCTGTTCCTGCAGGCTCAGGGTGACGTCGACCTTGTTCTTCTCGCCCTCGGTCTTCTTGACGTCGATCCCTTCCTTGCCTTCTTCGAGCTGCTTGAAGTACCCGAGCTGGTTGAGGCGCCGGACGCTGTTCTTGAGCGCTTCGGTGTTGAAGACGCCACCTTCGAGCAGGTTCAGTTCGCGGCGAATCACGTTGTCGCGCGTCGTCGAGTTGCCGATGAAGGTGATCCGGTTGATGAAGTACTGCTCGCCCTCCTGCATCCGCATTGTCACGTCGACGACCGGCGGGCCGTTGGGCGCGGCGCCGTCGGCGAGGAACTGTTCGGGATTGGCGGGGTCGACCAGGTCGAGCGGCTTGAGGTCCGGGAAGCCGGTGAATTCGAAGTACCCGCCCATGCCATACAGCTCGCGGGCCTTCTCGAGGCCCTTGCGAACCTTCTTCTCGGAGTAGTAGTCGCCGGCCTTGAGCTTGAAGATCGGCTGCAGCGCCTCGCCCTTGACCACGGTGTTGCCTTCGAAGGCAAAGGTACCCACACGATAGCGCCGCCCTTCGGTGACCGGAATGCGCAGCTGCACGGCGCGGGTCTCGCCGTTCTGCGAGGTCTCGAGGGTGCGGATCTCGGGTTGCCCGACCCGGGCCGCAATGTAACCCTCCTCTCGGTACAGGCTGCGGACGTTCTCGGCGTCTTCCTCGAACTTGGCCTGCTGATAGACGCCCTTGCCGGTGAGGAAGGACAGGAAGTTACGCTCCTTGTTCTCCTTCATCGCCCGCTTCAACTTGCCATCGCCCATCGCCGTGTTGCCGACGAAATCGATGTCGCGGATCTGCACCTTCGGGCCGTCGACGATGTTGAAGGACAGGTTGACCAGCTTCGGCCCCCCGGCGACCGGCGTCACCACGTGCGAGACCTCGGCATCGAGATAGCCCTTCTCGGCGAGCATCTCGCGGACCACGCTCTCGACGCGGCGGATCTGGCCGGGGTCGATGAACGAGTCGAGGCGAATCACGTTGTTGATCTCGCGCAGTTTCTCGTCGACCTTGGTCGACTCGATCTTCTTGCTGCCGACGTACTCGACGATCTTGACGCGCTGCCGCTCTTCCATCCGGAAGCGCACGTACTTGCCGACCACGCCGTTGGGATACGGCGTGTCGAGCACCTCGACGGCGAGGTCGTCGAGGAAGTTGGTAGCCCACAGCCGGCGGAAGTCCTCGACGAGATCCTGCTCGACCTCCGCCGTGAATGGCACCCAGGCGTTCTGCGACGGGCGGCTGCCGCGGGCCTTGACGTAGAACAGGTAGGTCTCGAACTCGATCGCCGAGACGTTGCCCTGGGTCGGGAAACAGAGTTCGACCTGCCGCAGCACGGCGCCGGAGTTGGCCGGGGGCTGGGCCGAGGCGCTGGTCGCGGCGATCGGCTGACAGCCGTCAGTGTCGAGCACGCTCTTGACCACCGTCTCGGTCGGAGTCGGGGCCGGCGTGTCCTGACTGAGCGGCGGGACGGCGACTGGCGCGGGCGTCGTGCCCGGCCCGGTCGGCACCACATCGGGCGGCGGTGCCGGAGACTGCGGCGTCGTCGGCAGGGGCGGCTGAGGGGCCGAGGGCGGCTTCTGGGGCGAGGTCTGCGGCTGGGCCGACGCGGACGCGGCCGACAGCGCCCAGAGGGCCAGACCCAGCACCCTGGCAGGGGTCACAATTCTCATGCGTGTTCGGTGTGTGGTGGGCGTCACGGGCATCTGCCCCGGGCTTGCCGAGACGACCCGACCCGCACAGCGGTCGCTCCGCCGCGCAGACCAAGCCGTCAGTGTACCGGACATGAG
>JACDAO010000318.1 GCA_013695405.1 Acidobacteriota bacterium
GCGTCGGGGTGCTCATACGCGTCGGGCCGCCGGGTCCCAGATGTACTTGTGCTGCTGCAGCTGCAGCCGGACCGGCAGCCGGTCGGCCAGGATCCAGGCGGCGAGGTCAGCGGGTGCGAGCAGGCCCCAGGCGGGCGAGAACTGCACCGCGTGGCAGCGCGCGGCCAGGCCGTGCTCGCCGAGCACGTCACAGGCGTACTGGTAGTCGACCCGGTCGCTGACGACAAACTTGACCTCGTCTCGTGGCGTGAGCAGCGCGAGGTTCGGCCAGTGCATCCGGTGCGCCTCGCCGCTGCCGGGACACTTGACGTCGACGATCCGATGCACGCCGGCAGGCACGCGGTCGATCGGCACGTGGCCGCCGGTTTCGAGCAGCACCGTGTAGCCCTCGTCGATCAGCCGCTGCATCAACGGGATCGCGCCGGACTGCAGCAGCGGTTCGCCGCCGGTCAGCTCGACCAGCGGCAATCCAAGCTGGCGGACCTCTGCGAGAATGTCGTCGAGCGGCTGCTTGCGTCCTTCGCGGAACGCGTAGACCGTATCGCACCACCGGCACCGCAGATCGCAGGCGGTCAGGCGGACGAACACACACGGCTGGCCGGCAAAGCTGGACTCGCCCTGGATCGACGGGTAGACCTCGGTGATCGTCAGGGCTGGGGCGCGCACCCTGAAATTGTAGCAATGGCCGAGCGGATGCACCGGATACAGGTTGGCACCTCGGGCTGGAACTACCCGCGCGGCCGGGGCAAGTGGACCGGGATCGTCTACCCGCCGCCCAAGACGCGTGGCGGCGCCGACGAGCTGACCTGGTACGCCGAGCGCTTTCGAACCGTCGAGGTCAACGTCTCGTTCTACCGCGACCTGGACCAGGGCCTGACCACGCGCTGGGCAACGCGCACCCCGCCCGGCTTCGAGTTCGCAGTCAAGCTGCACCAGCAGTTCACGCACCCGCGCCTGCACGCGCCGTCGACGCCTGGGGTCCGAGTCGTGCCGGCTGGCGACGCCGGGGCGCTGGCGGCGGCCATCGACGCGCTGGCGCCGCTGCGGCAGACCGGTCGCCTCGGCCCGCTGCTGGCGCAATTCCCCGCCAGCTTCACGGCCACGCCCGAGGCACTCGACTACCTGAGCTGGCTGACCGGCGAACTGCGCGGCCTGCCCGTCGCCGTCGAATTGCGCCATCGCAGCTGGAGCGACGCCCGCCGCGAGGCGTTGGCAATACTCGACGCCGCCGGGGCGGCCTGGGTGTACATCGACGAGCCCAAGTTCCAGTCCTCGATCTGGCAGGCGCCAGACCTGATGGTCGAGGACCTGTCGGCACGGCCGTGGGCCTACGTCAGGCTGCACGGGCGCAACGCCGCCCAGTGGTGGGATCACGAGGCGCCCGAGGACCGCTACAACTACCTGTACGCGAACGAGGAGCTCGAGCCGTTCGTCGACATCGCCTCGGCCGCCGAGGCACTGGGTCGGAAGCTGTACCTGTACGCGAACAACCACTACGCCGGCAACGCGGTGGCCAACGCCGCGCAGATCAGGGCCCGTCTGGGCGATCCGATCCAGGCGCCGTTCCCGCGCACGCTTGTCGATCACTTCCCGCAGCTCGAGGGCGTCATCCAGGTCGCCGGCGCAGGCCCTTCCCCACCGCTGCTGTTGGAAGAGACGGATCCGGATTGACCAGGGTGCTACTTGACCGACACGCGCGTCAGTCGATCGGTGACCACCAGCCGTCGCACCACGTCGAGACCCTCGGTCACCTGGCCGAAGATGACGTGCTTGCCGTCCAGTGACGGCGCTGGCCCGAGCGCGACGTACATCTGGCTGTCGGCGGCGGCGGGGTTGCCGCTGTGCGCCATCGCCACGCTGCCGGCCTTGTGCTTGAGGCCCTTGGCAAATTCGGCGACGCCGATCGGGGTGCCGCTGCTCCCGCCCGGACTGCGCCCCCACCACTCACGGTAGGTCATGTCGCGCGACATCTTGTCGCCCCACTGCACCAGTTGCCCCTTGACCACGCGATGGATCCGCTGGGCGTTGTAGAAGTTCTTCTTCACCAGGTTGACGATGTGCGCCACCGTTTTCGGGGCCTTGTCCGGGAATGTCTGGATGACGACGGTGCCTTTCTCGGTTTCGATGACGATCCGAGGCCCAGCGGCGCCGGCCGGAGCCGCCTGGCCTCGAACCAGGCCGGAGGGCATCACCAGGCACAGGGCAGCGGCGGCGACGAGGCAGGCCATGTGGCGCATGCCGCTAGTGTACGGCGCACCGCCCCGCCCTACGCCCACATCACGGCGTAGATCGGCGGCAGGTGGGCGCTGACGTGGCTCCAGTGGTCGCCCTGGTCGGCGCTGTGCCACAACGAGCCGGTGGTGCTGCCGATTGCCAGTTGCACGCGTGCGGGATCCGCGTCCGCTGGCGACACCGCCAGCGCGTGGCGGTACACCAGGTGGAACGCCTCGGCGTCGGGCAGCCCCTCACCCAGCACCTCGAAGCTCGCGCCACCATCGCGCGTGCGTGTGACCACGAACCGGCCGTCGACCGGGATCCGGCGCTCGTCCTTGATCGCCGGCACGAACCACGCGGTCTCGGGATCGTGGGGGTGGACCGCCGTCGCGAACCCGAACGACGAGGGCACGGCGGTGGTGATCTCGCGCCAGTCGTCGCCGTCGTTGGACGACCGGAAGATGCCGTTGTGATGCTGCGCCCACAGCATGTCCGGCCTGGTGGCGCACTGGGCCACCAGGTGCGGATCCTGGATCTCGGGGTCGAACTCCTGGCCCTCGGGCATGAAGGCGGCGCGCATGCCGCGGCTCGCGTTGACCCAGGTCTGACCACGGTCGTGACTGCGCCAGGCGCCGCCGCAGGAAACGCCGACGGTGACCCGGTCCGGCTGCGACGGATGGGTCAGGATGCTGTGGATGCCCGGCCAGTCGTAGCCGCCGCCGAACCACTTGGCGCGCGCCGGCAGGTTCCACAACGGAGTGTTGAGCGTCCAGGTCTCGCCGCGATCGGTCGAGTGGAACAAGCCGCCCGGGATGGTGCCGCACCACAGCGCGCCATCCTGGCCGTAGTCGACCGCCAGCGCCCAGATCTGGTCGACCTTCCACGGCACTTCCTCGCCGCGCATCGGGTCGCGCACCACCACGGCGTCGGCCGGCTTTTCCGGGTAGGCCGGACTCGCGACCTCCCGCCAGGTGCCGTCGCGCTCCTGTCGATGCAGTTTGCAGCCGAAGTGCCCGAGCCGCAGCGCCGCGTACGTCGCGCCATCACGCTGGTCGTGCAGGCTGATCGTCACGGGGTCGCCGAGAAACGCCGACTCGGCGATTGACAGCCGACCGCCAGCGTCGCGATAGGTGAACAGGCCTTTGCGGGTGGAGACGAGGAGTGTCGGGGGCATGGGGGCTCAGGGCTCAAGACGCCGCCGGGTGCGTCTCTCTGACAGCGTCAGCCGCCGGACAGGGCCTGCATCACGTCGACGTCACTGTCGGGCCGTAGCGCATCGGTGAGTGCGGCGCGGTCGCGTACCGGCAGTCCGTCCACGAACACGGTGACGTGCTTGCGGAGCGCCCCTTGCTCGTCCACCAGATACGACCGCAGCGCGGGCGTGGTGGTGAAGATCTGGAACAGCGCATCGCGCACGGTCGCGCCCTCGACGCGCACGTCGGGGGCCGACACATGGCGCTGCAGACTCGGGGTGAAGCGAACCAGCGGCATGGGCGTGCGCGCAGACTAGCACGGCCCGGGCTCACGCCCTACGGCTGCAGGCGCCGGGCCGAGGCAACTGGCTTGCCGAGCACCCACGTGGTCATGCACCGCTGGTCCTGCACCAGGGTCGTCTTCAGCGGATCCAGCAGCGTCCCTCCCAGTGCCGCGGTCACTGCGAGCAGGCGCGCCTGGTCCACCAGGTACCGTTCCGAGCCGTCGGGCAGCAGGTAGCGGCCGTGGCCGAGCGGCGCCATGGCGTCGGCCATGCCGATCGACGAGGCCAGCCGGCAGAACAGCATGCCGCCGGGCCGCAGCACCCGCCACATGCTGCGGACCATCGCGTCGAACTGCGCGCCGTCCGCGGCGAAGTGCAGCACCGCGTTGCTGAGGATCGCGTCGAAACAGCGATCCGGGTCCGAGAGTCGCTCGATCGGCTCGACCCGGAACTGCGTCGGTGGCAATCGGGGCGCGAGCGCAGCGGCCATCTCGCGGACCGAGGCAATCGCCCGCGGATCCTCGTCGACCGCGTGGACGTCGTAGCCCTCACGCAGCAGGAAGACAAGGTTTCGGCCGCCACCGCAGCCGGCGTCGAGCAGGCGCATACCCGGTGCGATCCGTCCGCGCAACAGCTGATCGAACAGATAGATGTCGATGTTGCCGAAAATCGACGCCAGATCCATGACGTGTTCGCCTCGACCGATCTGTCGCGGAGGTGGACGCGAGGGTCATCGCCAGGCGTCCTCGCCATCGGGTTGCACGGTGCCGACGGCCTGGTCCTCGTAGCCATCGACCACGAAGCCACGCCGGGCGGCAATTACGCGATTGTCACCGGCACCGGCACCACGTGGTGGATCACGTAGGTGCCGTAGTCGGCATTGCGGGTCATCGGCTGTGTCCGCCCCCTGGCGTCGGTGGCGCGCGACATCAGCACCGCCTCGCCCGCGCCTGCCGGCACCTGCCACTGGTACCGCCAGCGACGCCAGGCAACCGGATTCGGCGGATCGACGAGCTCCGCGTCGTGCCACGACTGGCCCCCGTCGGTGCTGACGTCGACCCGGCTGACCACACCATCGGCCCACGCCCCACCCGTGATCTCGACGCTGGCCCCTCGGACGACCTGCCCCTTCGGCGACGGCCTGGCAATCAACGACTTGACCTGCATCGCCAGCAGTGGGCGTCGCACCGGCCGGCCGCTCGAGCGATCCCAGTACGCGTAATCAGTCGTTTCCCAGTAGCCGCCCGCCGGATCGACCGCGACCTCGATCGCCGTCAGCCACTTGACCGACGCCATGCCGTAACAACCCGGCACGATCAGCCGCGCCGGGGCGCCATGCGCCGCCGGCAACGGCTCGCCGTTGATCGCGTGCGCCACCAGCACGTCGCGCAGCCGCGCCTCGTCGAGCGAGAGGCTGCGATGAAACGTGATGACTCCGGCCGGACTGGGCTGATTCTTGACCTCGCCGCGATCCTGTCCCTCGAACACCAGCGTGGTCGCGCCTGGCCGCAGGCCCGCTTGACCCAGCAAGTCGGACAACCGGACGCCGGTCCACTCGGCGGTGCTGACGGCCCCGCGTTCCCATTGCACCCCGGCCACCGCCGGCGTGAGGAACTGCCGGCCATTGCCTGCGCACTCCATCGTCACGGCGCGCGTGACCTGCGGCATCGCTCGCAGGTCGGCCAGCGACAGCGACAGCGGCCGGCCAACCGCACCGCGCACCGCCAGCAACCACCCGGTGGAGGCGGTCTCCGGCACCGCGAAGTGACTGCGGACGTAATGCTGCGACGTCGGCGTCAGGAATGCGTCGATCGCCGCGAAGTCGGTTTCGAGGTTCTCGGGCGCAGCCTGGCGGACGATGCGGGCACCTGGAGCGAGCGGCTGGATCATGGCGTGCAGGACTCGCCGGCCGGACCAGGCGATTGACGCGAGGCCCGCACCGAGATGAAGGAACGCGCGGCGGGGGAGACTCATGCGACGCGCCCCTCGCGGATGACGTTGATTCTTGGGCATCGGTCGTTGAGGAGGCAGCGACCGCACTGCGGGAACACCGGCTTGCAGACATGCTGCCCCCACGTCACGAGGTGCAGGTTGACGCCAGCCCACCAGCGACGCGGGACCACCGCGTACAACGCCCGTTCGGTCTGTTCCGGGGTCCTGGTGCGGACCCAGCCGACGCGGTTGGCAATGCGGTGCACGTGGGTGTCGACGCAGATGTTGGCCGTGCTGCGGCAGGCGACAATCAGGGTCAGGTTGGCGGTCTTGCGGCCCACCCCGGGCAGCGCCGTCAACGCCTCCATGGTGGTCGGCACCTGGCCGTCATGCCGCTCGAGCAACAGCCGCGCCGTGTCCTTCAGGTAGACCGCCTTGTTGCGATAGAAGCTGACCGGATAGATCAGGGTCTCGATGCGTTCGGCCGAGAGCCGGGCCAGGCGGGCCGGATCCGGCGCGACCGCGAACAGCCGCAGCGACGCCCCGAGCGTGACCGCATCCCTGGTCTGCGCCGACAGCATCGTCGAGATCAACACCTGGAACGCGTCGCCCATCATCTCCTCGGCGATCTTCTCAATCGCCGGCAACTCCAGGGTCGCAATCGCGCGTCCGAGGCGCACCAGCGTCGGCGCCACCGGCAGCGGGGCGCGCAACGTCGGCGCGGGAACGGCTGGATGAGACATGGGCAACTTACAATTTCTCATCCCACCCAGCTGCCGGGGATTGGCGTCAGCGGGGGGCGCCCTTCAATCACCTCGACGACGTTGCGGGCCGCCAGAGTGGACATCGCGGTGCGGGTCTCGACCGTGGCGCTGCCGAGATGGGGCGCCAACAGCGCGTTCTCGAACCGCAGCAAGCCGGGGTGCACGACGGGCTCGAGCTCGTAGACGTCGAGCGCGGCGCCGGCGATGCGACGATCGTCGAGCGCGCTGACCACCGCGGCTTCCTCGACCACCGGACCGCGTGCCATGTTGACCAGGTACGCGGTCGGCTTCATGCGCCGGATGGTGGTCTGGTTGATCAGGTGACGGGTCTCGGTCGTCAGCGGCACGTGCAGCGTGACCACATCGGCACGGGTGAGCAGCTCATCGAGTGAGAGACCCTCGTACGGCGTGCCATCGGCGGCGGTGATCTGTGCGTCCGGTCGCCGTGGCGATCGCAGGTAGCAGACGCGCATGCCGAATGCGGCGGCCTTGGCGGCCACCGACTGGCCGATCCGGCCCATGCCGATGACGCCGAGCGTCTTGCCGACCAGGTCCATGCCGAGCAACAGCTCGAGCGCGAAGCCTTCCCACCGGCCGGAGCGCAACAACCGCTCGCCTTCGCCGAGCCGGCGCGTGACGCCCAGGATCAACGCCCAGGTCAGCGCGGCACAGGCCTCGTTGAGCACGTCCGGCGTGTTGGTGACCACCACCTGGCGGGCACGCGCCGCCGCGACATCGATGTTGTTGTAGCCGACCGCGACGTTGGCGACGATGCGCAACTCGGGCAGGGCGTCCAGGAAGGCCTGGTCGATCCGGTCCGTGCCCTGGGCCACGACGCCGGCGCAGCCGCGCGTGCGTGCGAGCAGTTCGTCGGCACTCGGACTGCCCGATCGGTCGAAGACGTCGATCTCGGCATGTTGCTCGAGCAGGGCGAGCGTTTCCGGAAACAGGCGGCGCGAGACGAAGACGCGCGGGCGCGAGACGTTGGACATGACGCTAGTGGCCATACGACTGGCAGAACCCGCAGTGGTGACACGCCACCTCCGGCTCGACCACGCACGGGGCGCCGGGTTCGGTCGGCGCAACCAGCAGGAAGCGATCGTGACTGACATGGCCGGGCCACGACGCGCCAGCTCCGACCGGCGCGGCCGGGGTCAACGCGCCAGCACCCCCGGGCCCGCCGAGGTGCCGGGCCAGCGCCTCCCGCACCATTCGCCGGAGGTCGTCGTCGTGCATCACCACGCGCCCTCGGTCTCGAGGGCATCGACGATGCCGATGATCGCCGCGTCGACCGGGGCGCCCTTGCGACCGAGCGCGTCGCCGGCTGCCTTGCCTTCGATGACGACCAGCACGCGCTCGCCGATGCCGGCGCCGACGCTGTCGACCACCAGCAGTGCGTTGCCGCGAGGCGTGCCGTCGGGCATCTCCGGCTGCACCAGCAGAAGCTTGGCGCCGTGCAGCTTGGCGTGCTTGTGACTCGAGACGACCGTGCCGACGACGGTGCCGACCTGCATCAGGCGCTCGTGTCCCAGTGGTCGACGATGCCGACGATGCTGGCGTCGGTGGGAACCTCGACCGGTTGGAAGGGAAAGGCGGCCTCGCGGCCGCGAACGAAGAAGACCTGCTCGCCGACCCCGGCACCCGCCGCGTCGGTTGCGACCAGCGGGCGGCCGACATCGGCACCGTCACGGGCAATCGGTTGAATCATCAGCAGCGGCACGCCCGAGAGTCGCAGGTTCTTCACCGAGCAGACGACGGTGCCGACGACGCGGGCAAGCTGCATGACCCGGGTGCCTGCTCAGGCCATCGAAACGGTGTCGACGATTCCGACGATCGCCGCGTCGACCGGCGACTGCGCGAGACCGTCAGCCATCCGCGCCGAGCTGCCGCTGACGATCAGCACGGTCTCGCCGAAGCCGGCGTCGACGGTGTCGACCGCGACCAGGTGCGTGCCTTCGAGCTGGCCGTCGGGCGACACCGGCCGCGCCACCAACAGCTTGCAGCTCACCAGGCGCTCGTCCTTGCGGGTCGCCACGACGGTGCCGACGACCCGGGCCAGGATCATTTGGTCGAAGCCTTGCCGATCGGCAGCACGTCCTCGAGATTCGAGTGCGGCCGCGGAATGACGTGCACCGAGACCAGCTCGCCGACACGGCGGGCCGCAGCAGCCCCGGCGTCGGTGGCGGCCTTGACGGCGGCGACATCGCCGCGAACGATCGCGGTCACGTACCCGGCGCCGATCTTCTCCCAGCCGACCAGCGTCACCTTCGCGGCCTTGACCATCGCGTCGGCGGCCTCGATCATCGCGACCAGGCCCTTGGTTTCGATCATTCCCAGTGCTTCACCCATAGATGCCTGTCCTCTGTCGTTCCGCGTCGTGGAGCGGCTCGTGGCGATGGTGCCTCACTCGCGCGTCACCTGACGCACCGCATCGGCGATGAGGGCCGCAAGCTCGCGGTATGTTAGCCGAATTTCCCCGCCGCCCGCGCCGACCGGCGATCCCACCAGCGACGGCACCAGCCGCGTCCCGTCCGAGGGCGGCGAGTCGACGTACTGGCAGGTGATGTCGGCGCCCGCGCCGCCGGGCGGGTCGGTGCAGACCCGCGCCGGGGAGGCGATGCCGTAGAAGTCGCGCAGGCCCTGCAGCCGGTCGACCTCGTCGCGGCTGATCAGGTTTTCGCGACCGAGCTGCCGCGCCACCAGCGTGATCTGGGCGAAGTGCTCGATCGTCTCCATCTTGTAGTACGCGTTCATCAGCCCCTGGCCCGCGGTCAGCGCCCCGTGGTTGGCCAGCAGCAGGCCGTCGTGGGCGCTGATGTACCTGCGCACCGCATCTGGGAGTTCCGTCGTCGACGGCGTCGCGTAGTCGGCGATTGGCACGCTGCCGAGCGTGAAGATGACCTCGGCGAGCGTGGCACGGTCGAGCGGGATGCCGGCCACGGCAAAGCCGGTGGCCAGTGGCGGATGGGCGTGCACCACCGCCCGGACGTCGGGCCGTGTCTCGTACACCGCCAGGTGCATCTTCAGCTCGGTGGAGGCGTCGCGATCACCCGCGACCTTGCGGCCCTGCATGTCGGTCACCACCATCATGTCGGGCGTCATGAAGCCCTTGGAGACGTTCTTGGGCGTGGCCAGCAGGTGCTGGTCGTCGAGCCGGACGCTGATGTTGCCGTCGTTGGACGCCACGTAGCCGCGCGCGTACAGACGTCGACCCACTTCGCAGATCTCGGCGCGGAGGGCTTCGGGATCGGTGGGCATCAGGGCGAGTGGCGGCGGGGCCACCGGGTTCAGCGCGGCCGGGCCGCCTGCGCATCATAGGTCGATCGGCACCGCTCCGAACAGAAGAAGGCCGTCCCGCCGGCATCGGTCCGCAGCGACAGCGCCCGATCCTGCAGGACGTACGTGCCGCACACCGGATCCTGCACCAGCGTGCCGCCCGACAGCGGCTGACGCGATGGCGGCTCGGACTGCGGTCGGGAGGCCTTGACGATGCCACGGACCACGCCGCCGAGCAGCAGCATCAGCGCCCGCACCAGCAGGAACAGCAGCAACAGACGAAGCATCCAGCCGAGCATCGGTCAGACTCCCTGCCTGGTGGACGGCGACGGCGGGGCCGCCGGAGCCGGCGGCGTGCCGGGCGTGATCTCGGGATGCGCCGCCTTGACGCCCTCGAGCGCCTGGCGCGCGGCGCGCGCTTCGGCCGAGTCCGGTGGTGCCAATGCGACCACCTGTTGCCAGGCCGCCGCGGCCCCGGCCAGATCCTGCTTGCCGAAGGCGCGGACGATGCCGAGGTTCAGCAGGGTCTTGGTGTGCTTCGGGTCGATCGCCAGCGACACGGCAAACTGCGTCAGGGCCCGGTCGGCCTGGTTGAGATAGTAGTAGCAGATCGCCAGGTCGGTGCTGACGTCGGCGTTGCGCGGCGCTACCTGCAGCGAGGCCTCGTACCACCTGGCCGCATCGGCGTAGCGCTCCGCGTCGAAGTAGAGGTTGGCCAGTTCGCTGCGGACCTCGGCGTCCTGCGGCCGTTGTCCGGCCTGCGCCTCGAGCGCCTGCGCGCGTGCC
>JACDAO010000328.1 GCA_013695405.1 Acidobacteriota bacterium
AGCCGGGGGCATACGTCGCAGGCCGCGCCGGGGTCCGCATCGAGGACGATGTGGTCGTGACGGCGGCGGGTCACGACCGGCTCACCGACGTGCCCTTGGGATGGCCGACCGCACACTGACGATGACACTCGACGAAATCAAGCAAATCCTCGACCTGGTCCGCGAACACGAACTCGCCGAGTTCGAACTGGAACAGGAAGGCGTGAAGCTGCGGGTCCGCAAGCGCGGCCTGGAGTCGCCGACCATGGTCGTCAGTGCCGCGCACGCGCTGCCGATGCTGACGGCCGGCGGCGTGTCGCCGTCACTGACCGAGGCCGCGGCCGCCAATGGCGCTGCCAACACCGAGGACACCAACGGCAATGGGGTCGAACTGGCCGTCGTCAAGTCGCCGATCGTCGGCACCTTCTACCGCTCGTCCGAGCCGAGCGCGCCGCCCTTCGTCAGCGTCGGCGACAACGTGCGCAAGAATCAGGTGCTCTGCCTGATCGAAGCCATGAAGCTGATGAACGAGATCGTCTCCGAGTACGACGGCGAGATCGTCCAGGTGTTCGTGGAGAACGGCCAACCCGTGCAGTACGGCGAGCGCCTGTTCGCCGTGAAGGCCAGCTAGCCGC
This sequence comes from Acidobacteriota bacterium, assembly GCA_013695405.1. Taxonomy (GTDB): domain Bacteria; phylum Acidobacteriota; class Vicinamibacteria; order Vicinamibacterales; family Vicinamibacteraceae; genus Luteitalea. The sequence continues at coordinate 615 of JACDAO010000328.1, forward strand.
TATCGGGCGATCCCGTGTTCAAGAAGATCCTCATCGCCAATCGTGGAGAGATCGCGCTGCGCGTGATCTGCGCCTGCCGGGAACTGGGCATCCGGACGGTGGCCGTCTGGTCCGAGGCCGACGAGCACAGCCTGCACGTCCGGTTCGCCGACGAGGACGTCTGCATCGGGCCGGCGCGCAGCAGCGAGAGCTACCTGCACGTGCCGGCGATCATCAGCGCCGCCGAGATCACCGGCGCCGACGCGATCCACCCCGGTTACGGCTTCCTGTCAGAGAGTGCGTACCTCGCGGAAGTCTGCGAGGCCTGCCACATCAAGTTCATCGGCCCGAGCCCGTCGGTCATCCGCTTGATGGGCGAGAAGTCGCGGGCCCGCCGCGCGATGAGGAAGGCCGGCGTCAGCGTCCTGCCCGGCAGCGATGGGCCGGTGGATACCGAGGCGGAGGCGCAGAAAGTCGCGCGCGACCTCGCTTATCCGGTGATCATCAAGGCCAGCAACGGGGGCGGCGGGCGCGGCATGCGCATCGTGCGCAGTGCCGACGAACTGGCGCCCGCACTGCGGACCGCGCAGCGCGAGGCCCAGGCGGCCTTCGGCATCGGCGACGTCTACCTCGAGAAGTACGTCGAGGCCCCCCGTCACATCGAGGTGCAGATCCTCGGCGACCACTTCGGCACCGTGGTGCACCTCGGCGAACGCGAGTGTTCCGTGCAGCGGCGGCACCAGAAACTGATTGAAGAAGCGCCGTCGCCGGTGATGACCGACAAGCAGCGCAAGAAGCTCGGGGCGATGGTCGTGGACGCGGCGCGCGCGGTCGGCTACACCAGTGCCGGCACCTTCGAGTTCCTCATGGACGCGCAGCAACACCTGTACTTCATCGAGGCCAACACCCGCCTGCAGGTCGAGCACGGGGTCACCGAGATGGTCACGGGCATCGACATCGTCAAGGAGCAGATCAAGGTCGCTGCCGGCGAGAAGCTGTCGTTCTCGCAGCACGACGTCCAGATCAGCGGCCACGCGCTGGAGTGCCGGATCAACGCCGAGCATCCCGAGACGTTCGCGCCCAGCCCGGGCCGGATTGATGCCTTCAGCCTGCCGGGCGGCCCAGGGGTGCGGGTCGACACCTTCGCGCACGCCGAGTGCACCGTGCCGCCCAACTACGACTCGTTGATTGCCAAGATCATGACCCACGGCCGGACCCGCGACGAGGCGATCGTGCGGATGCGCCGCGCCCTCGAGATGACGGTCATCGAGGGTATTCAGACCTCGGTGCCGATGCACCTGAAGATCCTGGCCGAGCCCGATTTCCAGCAGGGGCGGATCTCGACCGCCTTCATGGATCGCTTCCTGCCGGCCCCCAAGCCGGCGCCGGCGCCAGCGACCACGCCGTCGACCACGCCGGCCGCCTAGTCCGTGGCGGACGTCCCGCGCCGCCCGCTCCCGTCCAGGCTCTACGCCATCGTCGATGCCGACATCGCGGCGCGTGCCAACTGGCACGTGCCCGATCTGGCGGATGCATACCTGCAGGCGGGAGTGCGATTGCTGCAAATCCGCGCCAAGGATGCCGCGGGCAGGGACGTGCTCGCGTGGACCGAGGCCATCGCCCGCCTGGCGGGCGACGCGTGGGTCATCGTCAACGACCGCGTGGACATCGCGCTGGTCGCCGGCACGCGGCACGTGCATCTCGGGCAGGACGACCTGCCGGTGCCCGAGGCCCGCGAGCTGCTCGGCCCTGACGCGGTGATCGGACTCTCGACGCACACCCCTGCGCAGATCGACGTGGCCTGCGGCGAGCCCATCGATTACCTCGCCGTCGGTCCGGTCTTCGGCACGCAGACCAAAGCGACGGGCTACGAGGCGGTTGGCCTCGCGGGCGTTCGCCGGGCGCACGCGGCGGCGCAGGCTGCCGGCGTGCCTGTCGTGGCCATCGGCGGGATCACGCTCGAGACGGCGCCCGACGTGATCGCTGCCGGGGCGTCGTCCGTGGCGGTCATCACCGATCTCCTCCACGAAGCCAACCCAGGCGCGCGTGCCCGAGCCTATTTGGAGCGACTCAGCCGGGTATAATGCGCGCCACGCTTGCCGCGTCGAAGGCGCGATGCGTCCTTCTTGCAGGAATCCAGGGACCGGGGGACATTCTTGGCCAGTACACTCTTTCGTACCAAGTCAATCGACCGCCTGCTCGACGAAGGCGCGGCTACGGGGGAAGGGACGCTGAAGCGGACCCTGAACTCGACCGCGCTCATTGCGCTCGGCATCGGCGCCATCATCGGCGCCGGCCTCTTCGTGCGAACGGCAGCCGCGATCGCGGACCGGGCGGGGCCAGGAGTCACGGTGGCATTCCTGGTCGCGGCGCTCGGGTGCGCATTGGCTGGTCTGTGCTACGCCGAGTTCGCCTCGATGATTCCGATCGCCGGGAGCGCGTACACGTACTCGTACGCGACGATGGGCGAACTGGTCGCGTGGATCATCGGCTGGGATCTGATTCTCGAGTACGCGGTCGGTGCCGCCACGGTCGCCATCGCGTGGAGCGAGTACCTCAACAAGGTCCTGGAATACGTTGGCTTGCATGTGCCGTACGCGTGGAGTCATTCGCCCTTCCAGGTGGATGCCGCTACGGGTGCGGCGGGCATCGTCAACCTGCCGGCCGTGCTCATCCTCGGGCTGCTGACCGCGCTACTCGTGCGTGGCACGCAGGAATCGGCGTGGGTCAACAACCTGATCGTCATCACCAAGGTATCGATCGTCATCATGGTGATCGTGCTCGGGTGGGGGTTCATCAACCCGGTCAACCACACGCCGTACATCCCGGCGGCGAGCCTGTACACGACACCCGAGGGCATCACCCACAACTACGGCGGCATCATGGGTATCCTTGGTGCGGCCGGCGTCGTGTTCTTCGCCTACATCGGGTTCGACGCGGTCTCGACCGCGGCGCAGGAAGCCAAGAACCCGAAGCGCGATATGCCGATCGGCATCCTCGGCTCGCTCGTCGTCTGCACGATTCTCTACGTGCTCTTCGCGCACGTCCTGAGCGGCATGGCCACGGTGGAGGACTTCCGCAGCACGGGTCGCGAGGCGTCGGTGACCTTCGCCATT
>JACDAO010000034.1 GCA_013695405.1 Acidobacteriota bacterium
TTCCTGGCAAAAGTCCGATCATTGGCCGTGCACCTGCTGCGTGCGGATGCCGAATCGCCTCACCTTGTCGAGGATCGCGTCGGCGGTCTCGGGCCACCGAAAGGGCGTCCGGTTCTCGTTATGCGCCTTGACATTGGCCAGGATCGCCTCGCGAAGTTGAGGGATGCTGGTATGCGATCCGGCTTGAGCGCTTTCTCCGTCAGCAAACCAAAGAAGCGCTCGACGAGGTTGAGCCATGACGCGTATGTCGGCGTGAAGTGAAACTGGAAACGCGGATGGCGGAGCAGCCAACGATGCACGGCTGGCGCGTTGTGGGCCGAGAGATTGTCCAGGGCGACGTGGACCTCACGGCCGGGGTGCGCAGGCGAAGGCGGACACGCCCTGCTACCGGCGGACGAGTACGGCCCACTGGATCAGTTGCTCGCCGTTGCCGCGACGGAGCTCCAGCCACAACGGACCTGGCCCGGGCGTGACTTCGAAGTCGTATGTCTCGCCCACCGTGATCAACTGCCGCGCCTGGCGAGCCGTTCTCTGCGCGGGCGGCGTTGCCGCGCCATCCTTGCCCGCGAGCGTCCACTGGACCGGATCGAATCTCGATATGAGCTGTACGGTGAGCGCGACGGCGTCCGCAGTGATGTTGATGAACCTCAATCGGTTGACCACGCCGGGCTCGAGCTCAAGTGGAGGAGGCTGCCGTGCGCCGTTCACCGCGAACGGCTCGTTCCTCAGCGCGTCTTCCGGATAGGCGCCGTCGAGGCTGACAACAATGATGTGGTCGCGCGACGGCTGGTAGGTCTCACCAGGCTCGAGCACAATCAACGGTCCGTAAATGCCGCCCGCGAGCTGGGCCGGGTCGTGCCAGTGCGTGTGATAGATGAACGTCCCCGCTCGCATCGGGGTGAAGCGAGCCGTGAACGCACCGCCGGGCGCAACCGGCGGCGTCACGCTTCCAGCTGTGCCCCCGAATCCCGGAACGCCATCGTCGTAGCTCTCGAGCTCGATGCCATGCCAGTGGATGGCTGTCGGCTCGCGCATCCGGTTGACCACTTCGACCGAAACGGGCTCACCACGCGTCAGCACCATCACGGGACCAGGCACGGCGCCCAGGTTCAGTCGTGGCGCCGTCACTCCTGCCGACGAGAGGCCGACCTTGTAGCTGGCCGTGGCACCGAGACGCGTGTCGTGGTCGATCACCATCTGCAGCGCGCGTCTTGGCGCAGCGGGCGCGGCCGGTGTGCGATCGGGCCCCGTGACTAGCACACCGAGCACGAGCCCCGCCATACCAGCCGAATCGTGGGGCGCGCCGGCGTGTGATCCAGCCTCCGCGGTCAGGCCTGGGCGCAGCGATTCGCGCGCCATCATGTGCACCAGCATGTGGCAGTGGAACAGCCAGTTGCCTGGCCTCTGCGGCATCCAATTCATCATCATCGTCCGTCCCGACCCCACCTGCTCGGTAACGGCCTCACGACGCTGCGAATCCTCGTAATGCGTATCGGAAGCGCCGTCGCCAACGCTGTCGACGCGGAAATAAAAGCCGTGCAAGTGCATCGCATGCGCGATGTTCGTGAGATTGATGACGCGCCAGCGCACGGTTTCGCCAGTGGCGTACGAGAGCCGTTCGGTGTGCGGCCACGATCGCCCGTTGATGACGGTGAGCGGCGCCCGCGGCGAGCCCGCCTCGCTAGCCCTCCGGCCCAGGACGAACACGCGATCGCTCGTGTCCGCGCTTGGAGGGTCGGCGATGATCGCCCCGCCAAGCTGACTGTCGTCCCCGTCACGATTCCCGAGCTGCGATCCCGTCCGGCCGCCCCAGTAATGAAATGTGCCGGCTGCGTTCAACGTGAAACGAGCGTCGCCGGTCGCACCCGGCGCGATGACTATCGAATCGCAGCGGCCAGGCCGATCGCAGAAACCGGTCACGCGGAGAGGGATCGTGAGCGTGTTTCGGAGCGAGACGTGGACGACGGTGCCCTGCGGCACCCGAATGAGCGGCGAGGGAACGGAGAGCGGGCCGCCTTCTTCACCCACAGCGGCGAGATCGAGCGTGCTTCCCGCGGCGCCGTACGGCGACCAGCGTCCGGTGCCTGCCCAGAGCGCGAGGCGCAGCTCACCGTTGGCGAATGTGCCGGCCGGCCGCTGGTTGTCGTGCGTCGAAATCTTCGGGAGAGCGGGAGCAGCGGCCTGTTCCGCGTGGGCCAGCGACACACCGGCGGCGATCCAGAGAATCGCGGCGCAGATACGCGTCGTGGTGTACATGAGCGGCGAGTATATCAGCCGCCGGTGTGCAGCCAGGTGATCGGGCGCTGCACGGCGCCGGCCGGATCCGCGGTGACTTCGAGCGCGTCAGCAGGGAGGTCTTCAGCACCTGCAATGGCCGGCGCTGTCTGGAGCGTCCCGCTGGCACGGGTCTGAGAACGGGCCTTATGTTTCCTCCCGATGGCGCTAGCTAAGCGGACCGTCTGTGCTTTGAACTCGTCGCTAAACTGTCGCCGGCCTCGCCGTTCCTTGCTCGTCTTTCCCGCCATCGTGGACATCGTATCTGCCTTTCAGAAAGTGTCCACAGGATCGGATCACGCTCAACAATGGCTCCGTCGCGATGAAGGAGCGTTACACTTGACAGATGTCTATTGATATTCAGACCTATGCACGGAAGGGCCTCGAAGCCGAACTCGCGCGCCTCGATGCAGAGCGGGGTCGCGTGTTGTCTCTCCTGGCCAGCCTGAAGGCTGGCCCAGCGCAGGCCGCTGGCGATGATGAGCCCGCGCCAGCCAAGCGCGCTCGGCAGATGTCGGAAGCCGGTCGGCAGGCGATTCGGGAAGCGGTGCAGCGCCGGTGGGAGCGAGTGCGCGCTGCGGGCGCGGCAGACGCACAAGAAGAGGGCAGCGGCAGCAAGGCCGCAAGGAAGGCGGCCGCCGGGCATCCTGTTTCCCCGAAGCGTTCCCATCGGACACCCCAGACGGGCAACCGGAAGAAATAGCGGCGAGGCTCTCACGCTGGGCGGTGCTGCCGTGCGCCCGACGGCGCGTCTCGGCGTCCAGGCCGTCCGGGCTGTCCAGTCCCCCCGGCTCTCTGCACATTCCCGCAATCTATTTGCCAGTAGCACGGGTGGGACGCCGGGGACGTTTGTGGACGGTGCTGCGCCTGGATTGCGACTGTGCGGCCCCTCCGGCGCTAGGATCAGCGGACACCGTTCTTACGAGAGTAGGCATTCGATGTGGCTCCTGTTGGCGGTGCTGATTTCGGCCGTCGCGGCCGTAGTGTGGAATCGCCTCCGTGAGGCTGATGATGTTGTCGTGCCTCGGTCCCGCGGTCCTGCCGACAGGAGTGGCGATGCTGCAGTGGTATACGCCGATGCCAGCGGAGGTGGTGATGCCGGGTGCGGCGACGGCGGCGGTGGCGGAGGTTGCGACTGACCCGTGGCCCACGTGGTAGACGTGCAGCTACGCAGCGATATGACGGCAGCCTGCATCGCGCCAAGCTGGGTCCCATCACGACGGACCGAGCTTCCTGCGCGTGACGAGTTCGGTGAATCTCGGGTCGCGGCGGAGCGGATCGAACATCGGCTCCACGCGGACCATCACGAGCAGGAAGTCCCGTTCCGCGTACGCCCGGTCCAGCCACGCGAACGCGCTGTCCCGATCGCCCAGCGACGCGTGCACCGACGCGAGCGTCGTCGGCGACACGTATCGATCGCGAGACAGCGCCTGAAGCCGGGCGAGCATCTCGAGGGCACCCGCCCTCCGTCCCGCCGCGGCGTGTGCGCGGGCAAGTTCCGCGATCTCGTTGGGGCTCTCGCCCGAGAGCGTGACGGCCTTCTGTAATTCGAGGGCAGCTGGCGCATGTTGCCGCTGCGCGCTCAGCACGCGGCCAAGGCACCAGCGTCCGTCGCCGAAGTTGGGGTCCAGGTCGAGGGCCGCGCGGTATCGCGCTTCCGCCTCGTGATATCGAGTGCCATCTGCAGCACATATCCCACGCCGCTGATGGTCGCAGGAGACACGGGGTCCCGTTCCAGCGCGCGCTTCGTCTGGTCGAGGGCCTCGTTGGCTCGGCCCATGGCGGCAAGAAACATCCCGTAGGCCATGTGTGCATCGGCCGCACCGGGGCCGAGCGCGAGCGCGCGCCGATACTCTGCGTCCGCGGCGCTCCAGTTCCAATCGTGCAGGAAAGATGGTCCGCGCCGTCGCCAACGCCAGGGCCATCTGCAACCAGCACTACCCCAATGCCCATCAGATCGAGGTCGCCGATCTGATCGAGGATCCGCAGCGCGCGCTGGCCGATGCGGTCATCGTCACGCCGACCTTGCTCAGAGTGATGCCTCTGCCGGTCCAGCGCCGACGAGACGGTACGTGAGCGGGCGCGCGCGCTCAACGACCGAGTGCCGGCCTACGAACGACACGCCGCGCAGGTGGCGACGGCGCAGGCCGCCAATGCCATTTGCCCCGCCGCCGTCGGACGTCCGCTTCGACGAGCGACGCGACGCGCCGGTGCTGATCCCTGATCTCCGCCAGGTGCAGTCCGGGGAGGTCCGACGTCTTGGCTTCCTGGTTGGCATCGACTGCTCGCCTGCCGGAGTCGTACTCCGTGTCGACACCGAGGGCCGAGCGCTAGCGCTGAAGGCCCGGCGTTTCGAGGACATCGAGTTCATCACGTATCGGGATGACTTGCAGGGAACCGTGGAGTGCGGGCGGCGAAAGACACTGGACGCCGTCTATGTCACCTGGCGCGGGGAGCCCACGGCCGCTGGCCTCGCCGACGCCAGTCCCGTGGCCGTCGAATTCTTGCCCAACAGCTTCATTCCGCCGCGGCAGACGCCGTTGCCCGAGTAGGCGAGAGAGAGCGGTGAACGTTGAGCTGTACAGGCGGTTCTGCTAGCCTACGCCTCAGACCACTCTTGCGAGAGTCATTCGCCCAATGACGGAAGGTGATTATGTCAGACGCGGTTGAGATTCGTCGGTTCGACAAGCCAGATCAAGTGCTCGACATGAAGGCGCGGGGCCGCATCTCGATCATCAAGATGGCCGATGGCACAACTGGGATGCACGCCATCTTCGAGCCAGGTTGGGTGTGGGAAGTCGACGAAAAGCCTCTCCTCGGCAATCCGTCGTCCTGCCCGATGCGGCACACGGGCTATTGCATCGCCGGTAAGCTCATCGTCCGCATGGTCGCGACCGACGTGAAGACGAACATCGTCCCGGGCGACTTCTTTGAGATCCCGGTCGGTCATGATGCATACGTCGACGGCGACCAACGCGTTGAGCTGGTGCTCTTCGCGCAGGCCGATCACGCTCACTGACGGGCCATCTCCTTGGCTTGATCCCACCCCTGGTGCGCCTCCGTCGGCCGGCTCGCGCGTCACCTGACGCGTGAGCGCGGCGAGGCGCTGCCGTCTCCTGCCCGTTGCCGAAATCGCTCCCAGGCTGTCACGAAGCGATCCGGTGCGGCAGCAGGTGAATTGTGCCCAGTGTCGAGCGAAACTGCTCGACGTGCTGCTGCTCGATGGTACGGCGGCGTAGTGAACTCACGAGCGCCTGCATCTCCCGCGCGCCGTCCGTGTCTCGTCCATGGTTGGGCAGCAGCCAGAAAGCGGGCGGCTCGATCAACGTCAGGGTCCGCACGCGGTCTCGATTCCCAAGCGCGAACACGATGGCGATGACGCCGCCGTGCGACATGCCAATCATGTCGGCCTGCGTGACGCCCTTCTCGTTCAGCGTGTTGTGCAGCGCCCGCACTTCAGACCCGATCGAGTACCCCTCGGGAAGGGCGCGGTCCTCGAGGCCGTACTGCACCGCCAGGCTTTGGAGGTTGATCACCCGCCGTGTCTTGGCCAAGACGCGCTCCTTCCGAGTCTGACGTACGGTACTCCTTTTGCGCCCGGTGCGGCACTACCCACGACGTCGCCTTCATCGCAGGAACCCCGTCGCACCGCAAGCCTTCGTGTGATTGGCAGACAAGCGCCCGCCCATCTACAGCGCGCCTGGCGCCTACATGGCTGCTGGCGGCCGGCGTGATCTGATTGCGTGTATAAACAGGGACGTCGGAGGTGCCGCAAGTGGCAACAGCGTGCCCCGAGGTCCTGCTGCGACAATCTTATGAATGAGCAGCCATGGATGCTGAGGGCCGATACTGCGCGTGGGACATTCCCGAATGTGAACCGGCGCGTCGTCCTGAGCGTCCTGGTCTGGTGGGCCGCGGTTTTCTTCGTCGCTGGCCCAGTGGCTCTCCTGCTCCTGTTCGCGACGCAGTACGACGTGCGAACCGCGGCGGTGTTCACCGCAGTCCTCAGCCCGTTTGTCGTCCTCTGCCTCTTCATGCTCCGCATGGCCTTTCGGGAAACCATGCGGCTGGTTCGGTACCGCAGCTTGCAGCTTCGCCTCGAGACCTGCCCCGCGGTGCTAGGCGGGCGCCTTTCGGGTGCGGTTGCGGGCGCGACGGGCGTGCTGCACGAGGCGATGTCGTTCCGGTTGGTGTGCTGGCGCCGCTCCGGTGGTGACGGGGACGACTACCTGCTGTGGGAGAAAGTCATGCAGGTTCCCAAGGGCTTCATTCGCCCCTCGGCTGGCACATCGTTGCCTTTCAACTTCTCGGTGCCCTCGACCTACGGGCCCACCGGCGGCGACGACCCAGAATCGTGTGGACGCTCACTGTAGAGGCGCCGGAAGGCGTGGTGG
>JACDAO010000341.1 GCA_013695405.1 Acidobacteriota bacterium
GGCGCCGCTGTTGCCCTCGGTCGACAGCGACACGGTGCCCGAACCGGTGCGGGCGCCCGGCCCGACGACCGCGAGCCACGGCGTGGCCGACGCCGCCGACCAGGTGCACGCGTTGCCGGTGGTGACCGTCACCGGGCCGACGCTGCCACCGCCGCTGCTCACCGACAGCGCGCCCGGCGACACGGCGTACGTGCAGGGGGCGGGCGGTTCGGCCGTGTGCGGGTAGATCCACGCCAGCCCTGCCAGATCGTCGGGACCGATCGCCGGCGGCACCGGCGTCAGACTCTGACAGCACGACGGATACATGATGTTGGTGTTGGCCGAGGTGACGCTGCCGTCGGTCGGCGTGTGCCCGAGTCCGATCGCGTGCCCGACTTCGTGGGTCGCGACGCGACTCAGGAACAGCGACGTCGCCAACTGCGGCATCTCTGCCTTGGTCGTGAACACGACGAAGCCGTACGTGATTTTGCTGAAGACGACGCCGCTGACCGTGCGCGTGACCCCCGTCGAACACGCGCCGCCGATGGCAATCACTCCCGAGGTCGTGATGTCGTCGTCCGGATCTTCGTAGGTGATCAGCCCGCCACCCGGCGTGGCCGGCGCGCCGCAACTGAGCAGCGCGGAGGCCTGCACCAGCCGCGTGCCGCCGAGCGCCAGGGTCAGCGCCCCAGTCGTGGGGGCCGTCCACGCGGTCATCGCCTGCGCCAGTTCGGCGTCGCTGTTGCCCGTGGTCAACGGCGACGGCGTCAAGGTGTTGCGGTACCACAGCACCGACGTGCCGGTGTCGGCCTCGTGCCAGCGCATGTTGCCGAGCAGACGGAAGGACTCGTAGGCCGGCGTGCCGGTGACCTGTGCGGCCGCGGGCGCGGACCCCGACGGGACAGACAAGCGGCGCGGTCTCCGCCCCTTGACCCGCTCGACCAGCGCGTCAAAGCTGGCCACCGAGCGGCGCGACAGGCCGGCCGCGCCGACGCCATGGCCGCCGGTGTCCTGGCGGATCATCTCGGGCCCGGTGGCGCTGTCGCGGACGCCGAAGACCGAGTGCGACATCGCCGATGGACGCCAGCCACGGCGGGTGCGCTCCAGCAGCGTCAGGATCTGGTCGCCCTCGAGGAAGCGGGCCGCGCCGGGCACCGTCAGTGTCGTGCTGCCGACGGTGCCGCCGAGTTCCCGGACTTCGACGAGGGTTTCGATGCCCCCGGTGTAGTCGTCGATCACCCGCAGGCGGGCGACCGTCTCGATGATGCCGCTGTCGGGGCGCTGCTCGGTCCGGACCGACTCAACCCGGGCGCGCACGATGCGATCGGCCGCGGCAATGGCCTCGCCGTCGGTGCGCGCGCGCATCGTCGCTGCCTGCAGCAGGCCGGGCCACGACATCGACACGACGAGCGCGAGGACGAGGCGACACAGGCGGGACGCGGCGACCTGGAGCGCCCCGGGGAGCGTGAGCATACGCAGCGCGACAATGCAACTCCCCTGCCGTCGGCAGCTCGACGATCCGCACGCTGTGGTCAACGGCGCCGCGCCGTCTGGCGTCCGGAGGTCAACGCGCGGCGATGCGCGTTTCTGTCATGCCGCTGCCAGATCTGTCTGGTGAATAAGGTCGAGCTAATCAGATTCCCGCTCGATTCTCTCAAAACATTTCTATAATCGCGACGCTCGACGGCCACCGATCCCGGCCGGCTGCGGGCAACGGAGGTTGACTGTGCTTTCCTGGACTCGTGTCACGGCCCTCGCGGGTCTGTGTCTCGCCTCAGGTGCGGCCCTGGCCCACGCGCAAGGCGCGTCGACCTGGTTCCTCGCCGAGGGCGCCAACAACGCCACCTTCACGCAGGAGATCCTGGTCGGCAATCCCAGTGCGCAGGCGCTCGACGTCACCGTCACGCTGCTGCCGCAGTCGGATGCGATCGCGCCGACCGTCACCAAGTCGTTCGCGCTGGCGGCCTCCTCGCGGCTGACGATCCGGCTGGGCAGCGACTTCAACCTCAATGGCAGCAGCTCGGCGCGAGTCACCGCCGTCGCGGCCGGCACCGCCACCCCCGCCGACATCGTGGTCGAGCGCACCATGTACTTCAGCGGGGCCACGCCGGGCGGATCGCACAACGCCAGCGGCGTCACCGCCGAGGGGCGGTCGGCGACGTGGATCCTCGCCGAAGGCGCCAGCGGCGTGTTCGAGACGTTCGTGCTGGTGGCCAACCCCAACGCCACGCCGACCACGGTGCGGGCGACCTACCTGACCAGCACCGGGCAGTCATTGGTCACCGAGCAGGTAGCCCCGGCCAACTCGCGCCTGACCTTCTTCCCGCGCGGCGAGCACGCCGCCCTGGCCAGCGCCGAGTTCTCCACCGAGATCACCTCGTTGACCGCCGGCAACACGGTGATTGCCGAGCGCGCGATGTACTTCGACGGCTTCCGCAGCGGCCACGACTCGCTCGGCGTGACCAGCGCCAGCACCAGCTGGCTTTTTGCCGAGGGCTTCACCGGCGGCAACGCCACCACGGCGTTCGAGACCTTCCTGCTGCTGGCCAACACCAGCAGCTCGGCGGCCACGGCCACGGTCGACTACCTGCTCGACAATGGCCAGGTCGTCACCCGGTCCTATCCCCTGGCGGCCCGCCAGCGCTTCACCGTCTGGGTCGACCAGGAAGGCCGGCAGTTCGATGGCCGCCTCAGGGGCGCGGCCTTCGGCATTCGCGTCTTTGCCACGCAACCGATCGTCGCCGAACGCGCGATGTACTGGGGCACGCCGTCGGCCGCTGATCCGACCACGCCGACCTTCCCCTGGGTCGAGGGCCACGCCACCGCCGGGGTCGTCTCGGGTGAGCCGACGTGGGCGTTCGCCGAGGGCCAGCAGGGCACGTTCGGCAGTACCGCGACCCGCTTCGACACCTTCTTCCTGCTCGCCAATCCGCAGAGCGTGCCAGTGACCGTGCAGGCCACCTTCGTCCGCGAGGACGGCAAGGGCATCGTCCGGAGGGTGTGCGTGCAGCCGAACTCACGCGCCAACATCTGGACCGCCACCTACCCGGAGCTGAGCGGCCAGCGCTTCGCGACCTTCCTCGAGTCCGTGGCCGGCGCCGACGCGCAGTGCCCGAGCGTGGCGGCCACCGCGTTCGTCGCCGAGCGTGCCGTGTACTCGGGTCCGGCCTTCCTGGCCGGTCACGTCAACCGCGGCACCCGCTGGGTCGGCACCATCGCCACCCCGCCGGTGGCACCAGCCTTCGCGATCACCGCGGTCACGCCCGACGGCGGCCGCCTCGGTGGCGGGCAGCCGATCACGATCACCGGCGCCGGCTTCCAGCAGGGCGCGCAGGTGGTCTTCGTCAACCCGCAGTGGACTGCCGACCGCAATGCCAACACCAGGCTGCCCGACGTCGATCGCGCCACGAACGTGGTCGTGTCGGCCGACGGCACGACCATCACCGCGGTCACGCCGGCCCGTGATTTCTACAACGGCTACCAGACCGCCGGACCGGTCACGCTGCGCGTGGTCAATCCCGATGCCAGCGCCATCGAAGCCGCCAACGCCTTCACCTTCAGGCTCAATGTGCTGGCGTTCGGTGACGATTTCGTGTTCGGCCGCGTTGATGGCGGCGGCCAGGCGGCGCAGCCGTTTCCGGCGCGCCTGCGCGACCTGCTGGCCTCGTACCAGAAAGGCCTGCTCGACGCGGCCAGCGGCAGTGGGACCGGCCAGAGCGTGACCCAGTTCGGCCAGTTCGTCACCGTGACCAACGGCGGCCTGGTCGGCGAGTGCGCCTCGGCCGTCGGCGCGGGCTGCGCCGCCACCGCTGGCGTCCAGCGCTTTGCCAGCCTGGCCGATGCCACCGCCTCGACCAACAACGCCAACACCTTCGACGTGGTGGTGTTCCTCGAGGGCATCAACGACATCCGTGCCGGGGTGACCTCGACCAGTGTCCGCAACGCGCTGCGCACGATGGTGGTCAACGCGCGCGACCGGAGGATTGTGATCGTGATGACGCGGCTCTTCAACAGCAGCACGTCGCTGATCTCGCCGACCCAGTTGAACGATCTCGGCGTGCAGATCTTCCAGCTGACCGAAGAAAACCTCAACACGGAGGTCTACCGGCAGTCGCTCGAGAACATCCAGACCGGCGGCGCCTATCCCACCCAGGCCGGGTACAACGCCATCGCGCAACTGATCCTCGAAAAGGTCTCGCGCGAGTTCCCGCTGCAGCCGTGCGACGCGCGCAACGACAAGCCGGGTCGCGGCTGCCCGCGCAACCCGTAAGCAGACGCCCCAGGCGCAGGCCGGGAGATCAGGCGATCCGGACACCGCGAGGGCTCGCTGGCATGTGCCGGCGGGCCCCGTCACACGACGGTTGTCCTGCCCCTCGCTGCGCGGCGATTGACACCGTGACCCCACCAGTGGCGCCCGCGCCCGCCCGTCGCCGACGCCTCCCGGGTGCGCTCGGCGCGCTGCTGCTGTTTGCCGTGCTCGCCGTGCTCCACACCTGGCCGCTGGCCTCGGCGCCAGCGCGCCTGAGCCGCAACGACAACGCCGACACCGTGCTCAACACCTGGGCGATCGCCTGGGTTGCGCATGCGCTGGTGCACACGCCGCGGCACCTGCTGGACGGCAACATCTTCCATCCCGAGCGGCACACGCTCGCGTTCTCCGAACCGGTGATCGTCCCCGGCGTGCTGTCGGTGCCGGTGCGAGCGCTCGGCGCGAGCCCGGTGCTGAGCTACAACCTGTCGCTGCTGCTCGGCTACGTCCTGTCGGCGTGGGCGATGCAGTGGCTGGCGTGGCGCTGGACCGGCAACTACGCGGCGTCGCTGGTGGCCGGCGCGCTGTTCGCCTTCAACGCGCACACGCTGACGCGGATGGGACACATCCAGGCGATTCACGCCTATGGCCTGCCCCTGCTGCTGTTGGCGCTGGACGATCTGCTGCGGCCGGACGGCCGACGGCTCGCTCAGGGCGTGCTGCTCGGCCTGGCGGTTGCAACCCTCGCCCTGACCTCCGGCTATCTGACCATCTTCGGCATCGTCTGCGGGCTCGTCACCGTGCTGGTGCGGCCGCGCGACCTGGTGCGAGGCTCGACCCGGCGCATGGTCCGGGCCGGCCTGATGGCGGCGCTGGTCGGCGGCGTGCTGATCGCGCCGGTGCTGCAGGGCTATCTGGCGGTGCGGCGCGAGCATGGCTTCGCTCGGTCGCTCGGCGAGGTCGCGGCGATGTCGGCCAACGGCGCCGCGTATCTGGCGACACCGGCCCGGATCCATGCTGGCTGGGCCGGCGACGTCTACGCCCGGCGCCAGCCGCACGATTCGCTGTTCCCGGGCGTGGTCGCGGTGCTCCTGGCGGTTGCCGGCGTGGCGCTGTGGCGCGACCGGTGGCGCGACCCGCGCCTGCGCACCGCCGTCGTCATCGCCCTGGCCGGGGCGGTGCTGTCGTTCGGGCCGGCGACGCCGTTCTACCCCGTCTTCCACGCCACCGTGCCGTTCGCCGGCGGCATCCGGGCCGCCTCGCGGTTCGGCATGTTGTGGCTGACCGGCCTGTCGCTGCTGGCCGCCTACGGGCTTGCGGCCGCAGCGGGACGCTGGCCGTGGGCGGGACGGCGCCTGGCCGTTGCGGCGCTGATCGTGGTGACGGCCGAGTCGTTCCGCGGCCCGGTCCCGTACGTTTCCGCGGTCGAACCGTCTCCCGTGTACACGACGCTGGCTGCGCTGCCGGATGGTGTGGTCGCCGAGATGCCGTTCTGGTGGGCGCCGCTCGACCTCCCGCGCAACGCGCCCTACATGCTCGCCTCGACGCGGCACTGGAAGCCGCTGCTCAACGGCTACAGCGGCTTCACGCCAGCCTCGTACCGGCGCCATGCCGACGTCCTCTGGTACTTTCCCAACTGGCCCTCGTCGTTCGCCGAGCTCGAGCGTGCCGGGGTCCGCTACGTGGTCGTCCACCTCGACCAGTACGGCAGCAGCCGGGCCGACGCGCTCGCGCTGATTCGTGCGTCGCGGGCGTTACGGCTGGTCGCCGCGGTCGACCAGGTCCACCTCTACGAGCTGGTTCGGTAAGGAGTCGCTGTCGTGTCTGCAATCCGTGGTCTGGTGCTGCCGCTCGCCTGTCTCGTCGTGCTCTGTGGCAGCCGTCCGGCGCTCGCCCAGTCGGCCTCACGCTGGTTCCTGGCCGAGGGCGCGAACAACGCCGTGCTCGAGCAGGAAATCCTGGTGGGCAACCCGTCGGCCACCGACCTGACGGTGACGGTGACGCTGCTGCCCGACGCCAGCGCCGTGCTGACGCCGGCCAACATGGTCCTGGCCAGGATCTTCCCGCTGAAGGCCAGCAGTCGGTTGACGGTGCGGGTGGCGCAGGAGTTCGCCGGCCTCAATGGCGCCGCGTCGGCGGAGGTATCGGCGGTCCTTGCCGGCACCACCACCCCGGCCGACATCGTGGTCGAGCGCTCGATGTATTTTCCGGACGGCAGCCGCGCCGGCGGCCACAACGCCAGCGGCGTCACGCAGGCGGCCGAGCGCTGGATTCTCGCCGAAGGTGCGAGCGGCACCTTCAGCACCTTCATCCTGGTCGCCAATCCCAACCCGACCACTACCGCGATCCGGGTGACATACCTGAAGAGCACCGGCGACGCGGTCGCATTCGACGCGACCGTGCCGGCCAACAGCCGGATTACGTTCTGGCCGCAGAACGACTACCCGGCGCAACTGGGCGCCGCGGAGTTCTCCACCGTGGTCGAGAGCACCGAGGCCGGCAAGCCGATCGTCGCCGAACGGGCGATGTACTTCGATCCGGCGCCGACCGGCAGCCGCTTCGCCCGGAGCGGCCACGCCGCGCTCGGCGTGCCCGCGCCGAGCGAGACCTGGTACTTCGCCGAAGGCTTCACCGGCGGCAACGCCCAGACTGCCTTCGAGACCTTTCTGCTGCTGGCCAACACCAACGGCGTGGCCGCCACTGCCACGGTCACCTATCAGCTGGACAGCGGCGAGGCCGTCACTCGTGACTACCTGCTGCCGCCGAACCAGCGCCTGACGGTGTGGGTCGATCAGGAGGGCCGGACCTTCGACCAGCGCCTGCGTGCCTCGTCGTTCGGCATCAGCGTCTCGTCGACGCGCGCGATCGTGGCCGAACGGTCGATGTACTGGGGCCCACCGTCGCCCGGTGATCCGTCGACCCCGACCTTCCCGTGGGTCGAGGGCCACGCGACCGCCGGATCGCCCGTCCTGTCGCCGCGCTGGACGTTCGCCGAAGGACGCGACGGCGAGGACATCGCGCAGCGGGGCTACAGCACCTTCCTGTTGCTGTCCAACCCGTCGCCGGCGCCGATGACGGTCCGCGCCACCTTCGTGACCGAGGACGGCGGCGGCCTCACCAGCACGGTGGTGGTGCCCGCCCGCGGCCGCGCCAACATCTGGCCGACCGGGGCGCTGCCCGAGTTCGTGGCGCTGAGCCAGCGCCGCTTCGCTACCTTCCTCGAGAGCACGGGCGGTGAGCCGTTCGTCGCCGAGCGCGCGATGTACTGGTCGAACTACATCGGCGGCCACGTCAACATCGGCACGCCGTGGGCAGGTGCGATTGCCACGCCGACCCGACTGCCCGCACCCGTGACCGTGACCGGCTTCACGCCGACCCGGGTCCGCCTCAGTGGCGGCGAGTCGATCACGATCACGGGGACCGGCTTCTCCACCGACTCCGAGGTCAGCTTCGACGGCCTGCCGATGACCGTCACCTCGGCCACCGCGACGACGATCACCGCGGTGACGCCGGTGCGGACCACCGCGACCGGCTTCGGCGCGGTCGGCACCAGCCGGCTGCGCCTGACGTCGTCGGGCGCGACGCGCGCGGTCGGCACGGTGCAGCGAGTGTTCCGGGTGCTGGCAATCGGCGACAGCTTCACCGAAGGGCAGTTGGTAGCACGCCTGCCGCCGGTCCCACCTGCCACGGCGCCGACGCAGATCTACTCGTTCGCCGACCCGGCGTATCCCGAGGCGCTCGAGGATCGATTGCGCGCCGACCCGCAGTACGGCAGCAATGCCGAGGTCGACAACGCCGGCTTCTCGGGCGAGTGCGCAATTATCGTGGGCTGCTCCGGGAACCTGAGCCGTGGTGTAGACCGGATCGTGGGCCTGGTGGCGACGAAGAAGTTCGACGTCGTGATCATCCTCGAAGGGTTCAATGACCTCAATCACGACAGAACCGCTGCCCAGGTAGTCTCAGGGCTCCGGTCGATGGGCCAAAGCGCGCGTGCATCCGGAGCGACCGTGCTGATGGGCCGCATACACGTGATGCGAACAGACTTATGGACCGCGATCCGTGACATGGCCCTGGCCGAGATGTTCACGCGCGTGGACTTCGGCACCAGCATCGAGATCGGCACCGACAACGTCCACCCGACTCAGAAGGGCTACGAGCAGATGGCCAACGTCGCCTACAGCGTGATCAAGTCCGTGATTCGATGAGGAGGACTCAGGGGGCAGGGCTGAGGCCTCGGATCGCCGAGAGGTAGCCGCCGGACTTGTCCGGCGGGACCAGCGCCATCGAGCATCAGATTTGCCCGGGGCGCGAGCGGCAGGCTATGCTCTGGGATCGCCGTCGTGGCGACAGGGACTTCCTTGCTGACACAGACCGTGGTCAGGCTCGTGCTCGCCGTCGTGCTCGTGAGTGGCAGCGCCGCCGTCGCAGCCGCGCAGGGAGCCAGTAGATGGTTTCTGGCCGAAGGCGCAAGCAACGGCACCTTCGACGAGGACATCCTGGTTGGCAATCCGTCGGCGGGAACGCTCTCCGTAATGGTCCGCCTGCTGCCGGCAGCGGACGCCGTGCTGACGGGCAGCAACCCCAGAACGTTCACCCTGCCGGGCACCGGCCGCCTGACCGTCAACCTGGCGCGCGAGTTTCCCGGACTGAACGGGGCGGCCTCCGCCGAGGTCTCCGCGGTCGTGCAGGGCACCACGTCGCCCGCCGACATCGTCGTCGAGCGTTCGATGTTCTTCCCAAGGACTGGCGCAGGCGCGTACGCCGGTGGCACCGGCGCCAGCGGCGTGATCGCGCCGGCCACCCGCTGGATCCTCGCCGAAGGATCCGGTGGGGTGTTCGAGACGTTCATCCTGCTGGCGAATCCAAGCCAGTCGCCGGTGCAAGCTACGGTCCGTTACCTGCGAGGCAACGGCACCACGCTGTCCGAGGTCGTCACCGTGCCGG
>JACDAO010000353.1 GCA_013695405.1 Acidobacteriota bacterium
ACCTTGGGCAGCAGACCGGCGACCGGAATCAGGCCCACCAGCTGCCGGGCCATCTGCCGGAACAGCAGCCCGCCGCCGAGCACCCCGAGAATCTCGGTGACCATCGCGCGTGGTTCGCCGTCGCGGCCGGCTGCCAGCGCGATCCGGTAGCCCATCGCCAGCTGGTTCTTCGTCAGGATCACCATGTCCCCGAGGTTGAGCGGCACGTTCAGCACCGGGATGATCTCGGCCAGACCGGTGGTGGCAGCAAACGACGCATTGGCTTTGGCGGTTTCGTCGACGATCGCCTCGGCGACCGCGGGACGAAACGCCGGCAACGCCGAGGCCAGCGCCAGGCGCATGTCGCCGTCGACCAGCGCGACGATCGGCGGGAACAGCAGGCGGAGGTCGTCCGGGACGCCCGCCACCATGTGCCTCGGCCATCCGGCGTGCACACCGTAATGCTCGGCGCCAATCAGGCGCGTCGACGGCGTCGGCGCCGCGCTCACCAGCACGGTCACCAGCGGCACGGTCTGCCGTCCCGGCAACTCGTCTGGCGTCAGGAGCGTCACGAACGGGTGCAGGCCTCCGGTCGGCAGCGTCGCCAGCGCGTCACGGACCCGTGCACCTGCATCCGGATTGTCGGCCACGATGAGCAGTTCGAACGGCGTGCGGGCGGTCGCGCGGATCTGGTCGAGGTCCACATCGCGGATCACGCGCCAGAGATTGGCAAGCTTCAACGATGGCAACACGGCCCCAGCAGTGTACCGTGCAGCCTGCCGGCCGCGCGCCAGCGGCCGGCGCGCTTGAATCGGCCGACAGTCATGCGACGATTGACGGCATGAGCGACGCCGACACGCAGAAGGCGCGAATGCAAGGCGGTGAGTTGTACACCGCCGTCGACGACGAGGAACTGGCGGCCGATCACCATCGCGCCCAGGCCCTGCTCGCCCAGTACAACAGCTCGCCC
Source organism: Acidobacteriota bacterium (assembly GCA_013695405.1). Taxonomy (GTDB): domain Bacteria; phylum Acidobacteriota; class Vicinamibacteria; order Vicinamibacterales; family Vicinamibacteraceae; genus Luteitalea. The sequence goes on from JACDAO010000353.1 coordinate 950, forward strand.
TCGACGGCCGCCGCCGAGCGCGGCGCGATCCTGGGCCAGTTGCTCGGCAGTGCCGGCTCTGGCGTGGTCATCCGGCCGCCGTTCCATTGCGACTACGGCACTTACATTCACCTCGGCGCCGGCACATTCGTCAACATGCAGTGCGTGTTCCTCGACGTCGTGGCGATCACCATCGGCGAGGCCTGCCAGATCGGTCCCCTGGTGCAGATCTACACCGCGGATCACCCGCGCGACGCGGCGACGCGGCGCGCGGGCCTCGAGTCGGGCCGGCCGGTCACGATTGGCGACAACGTTTGGCTGGGGGGCGGCTGCATCATCGTGCCGGGCGTCACGATCGGAGACGATGCAATCGTCGGCGCCGGCGCGGTGGTGACGCGCGACGTCGCCGCAGGCACGACGGTGGCCGGCAACCCGGCGCGGGCGATAGGCGCCCGGCGTCCCTGACCGGCCGACAGCGACGGTGCTCGAGGATCTGGTGGACAGGCTCGCCGCTCAGCCCTCATCGTCGTGATGTCCCATCGGACCCTCACCGTGGGGAGACCAGAGACAGGCCGGCCGCAATGCTGGACCCGTGTGACCACCGGCGGATCAGGCGACTGCCGCTACTTCTCGAAACGGTCGACCTCGTGGTCCAGGCAGCTCGCCAGTTGCTCGAGGAAGCGACGGGTGATGTCGCGGTGCGCATCCGACGTGCGTGCGAGCGCGGCGGCGACCGCCCCTTCGACGGTCGCCCTGGTGCTGGTGCTGGCGCGGGTACCGCGACTGGTCAGGCGCATGCTCGTGCGCCTGCGGTCGTCGGGATCGGCCGTCCTGGAGATCAGGCCCTGATCGTCGAGGCGTCGCAGGATGCCAGTCAGGGTGCTCGGGTGCAAGTGCAGCATGGTCGCGAGATCGCCGGCCGAGAGACCTGGAAAGAGCGCCACCAGACGCAGGACCAGACGTTGTGGGCCGGTCACCCCACTGCGTGTCCCCATCTGCTTCGACAGGCGTTCCATGCGGTGAACGACGGCCCACAGGCCTTGCATGAAGGCAAGGACTTCAGGCAGTTCCGATCTCGGCGGGGTGCGCATCCGCGCATCATAGCCACGGGTCCGATGCGCTGTCTTCTTGGAGCGCATACCGCCGCGCGCCCGTGTGTGGCCCCGTAACGGCCCAGGTGGGCAAGCCATGCCGGTCGCGCGTCGGCTCGCTACGCTTCGTGCGGCGCGGCGCCTCCGTAGGCCCGACGAACATCTGCCTGGTCGACCAGGCCCAAGAGCTGTCGGTGATTCAGGCGCGAGATGACCGGGACGAGCGGCGCGCGGGCGAGCTGGCGCAGGGCCACATCGAGCCACTCGTCCGGGTACACCGGCTCGACGCTGAGGAACCCCGACGCGGCCATGCCGTCGGTCCGGAAGTCTCCGTGTTGAACCGCGGCCCACGCCAGTTCGTGCTCGGCCGCCACTCGCGCGGCCGCCACGTCGGCTACCGCCCAGCGCCCGGAGCGTCCCTGGACCACTACTCGCGTTGTCGCGGAGTTGTCGAGCATTGCACGCGCCTCCGCCGCGCTCCAGGCCACATCGAGCACTAGCACCGATGAGGACGGTGTGGGCGCCATCGCATCCTCGACGTGCAGTGGCGCCTCCGGTCTCACGAGCCTTGCCGAGGGCAGCACCGCGCCCTCGTGCTCGGCGACGAGGTCGAGGATCGACTGGCGGTGCAGCTGGCGCGCGACCAGGAACGCTAGCGTCGATGTGACCATCGCGGGCACGATGCTGCCAGCCGTCCCACTCAGCTCGAAGGCCATGAAGACAGCCGTCATGGGGGCACGGAACACACCGGCGAACATCGCCGCCATGCCGGCCAGCACCATCGTGCTCTGCGGCCCGCTGACCATCGGCAGCCAGGCCGGGGCCAGGCCGCCGAATGCGCCCCCCACCATCACGCCCAGGAACAGCGTCGGCGCGAACAGGCCGCCGGGCGTACCCGCACCGAAGGCCACGCCGGAGACCAGCATCTTGACGATGGCCAGGGTCGCCATCGTGGACCAGGCGTACTGGTTGTGCAGTGCCGCGTCCATGGCGCGGTAGCCGGTGCCAAGCACGTCAGGCCAGGCGAGCGCGACCAGGCCGACCATGAGGCCGGCACACAAGGGCCCGACCGTCGGCGGCAGGTGGATCGCGCCCAGCTTGTATCGCAGCAGGCTCATGAGCCTGACGTACGCCGTGGCAAAGAGCCCGGCCACCACTCCCAGGGCCGTGTAGGCCACGAGCTCACTGGGGTGGCTGATCGCCGCAACCTCCGGCACGCTGAACAAGGGACTCTCGCCGAGGAACAGCCGGGACGTCACCACTGAAGATACGGCTGCCAGCACGATCGACCCCATGACAGCGGCATCGAAGCCCGCAACCACTTCCTCCATCACGAACAAGACGCCCGTGATCGGCGTGTTGAAGGCGGCGGCGATTCCGGCGGCGGCGCCGGTGGGGGCGATCAACCGCATCGAGCGCTGCGTGAGCCCGAACACCTGACCGAGGCGCGAGGCGATGCCCGCGCCCATCAGCAGCGCGGGATCCTCGGGACCCAGCGGCGTGCCCGTCCCGATCGACAGGACGCAGGCCGAGAACTTGCCGGGGACGGCTGCGAACGGAATGTGCCCGTTGGAGACGTACAGCGCGGACTTGGTCTGCACGATGCCACTGCCCCCACTCGCGGGCACCAGCCGGACGACAAGCGCCGCGGCGGCCGCCCCGAGCGCTGGCCAGAGCACCTGCATCAGACTGGTCGTGCCGGTGTCATGCACCGAGTAGTCGACAAGCTCGATCGCGGCATGGAAACAGACCACGACCAGGCCGGTGCACACGCCGATGAGCACGGCGAGCACCAGGAAGCGCTGGGCATCGGTCAACGTCCAGACGCGCAGGGACGGGGCGCGGGGGAGGTCGCTCATCGCCGGCGCTCCGCGACCAGATCCGCGAGGACGCGTCCGATCGCGTCGGTCTCAGGTGGCGGCAGACAGGCGGGTGGAAGACGTCTCACTGCGCCTTCGAGGAGGGTGCGACCGAGGTCGGCGTCGGGGGATCGTCGTGCGAGCCACTGGTCGATTAGCGGCAGGAGGCTGTCGCCGTCGCCGGTCTTGCCGGCGTCGCAGCGGCCCATCCGAGTCCTCACGTGGCTCAGCAGGACACGCAGGCGCGTCAGTCGCTCGCGGGACGAGAGCCGGGGTTGGTCGGGATCGAGCCCCAGCACGCCGGCCGAGAGCCCACGCAGCGCTGCGGCCTCGTCGTCATGGCCATCCCGGGCCACCGCGCGACTGGCCGCCGAGTAGGCGTCGACGTAGTTGCGACGAGCAAACTCGGCCTTCGCGAGCAGGCTCAACGCATCGCCGGCGTCCGCGAATCTCTCGACTACCACCCGGAGTTGCCGCGCCGCGTCATCGCTGAACCCTGCCGCCAGCAAGTCGCGCCCCGCCTGCAGTTGCAGTGCGCGATCGCCCGGGAAGGCCGTCGACAGCTCCAGCAAGGCGGCCCGGAGTCGGCCACGCTCCCCGCTGCGCCGGTAGAGGTCGACCAGTTCCAGCCGCGCTCGGGTACGGAGGGACTGCCCGCTCGTCGGCCATCGACCATAGATCGCGCGATAAAAGGCTCGCTCGGCTTCTGTCCGGTTGCCTTGCTGATCGAGGATGCGTGCAAGGACCAGGTTGGCCTCGCCATTGACCGGCTCCTCTCGTAACGCCTCCTGCACGTATGGCTCGGCCTCTGCTGGCTGTCCCACGGTCACGAGGGCCTTGGCGAGTGCGAGGCGATACTCGGGCCGATTTGGCTCGAGCACCACCGCTTCCCGCATGAACGCAACCGCGTCGCGGCCCCGCTTCGCCGCAGTTGCAGCCTCGGCGCGGGTAGCCTCCCGTGTGGCCCGCTGCATCCGCTGGTGGTGCGCCGTTCTGGCAAGCAGCGAGGCCGCAATCCACAGCAGGACGATGCTTGCCGCGACCATGACGGCATGCCATGTGGCCGTCTGGCGGACGAGCCGTGCGGTGCATCCCAATAACCGGGGCGGTTCGGCGCCCCGCACCCGATGCAGCATCTCTCGAACTTATCAGTACCTTGGTTTGACGTCCAACCATCCAGCGCCCGAGCAATCGCCGGACTTCTCGGCGGTTCGCGCCGAGCACGATTCTCGAGAGACCCTGCCGACCGCTGGGACGTAGGCCGTACCAACTCCGGCCTTCAGCTACTTGCGGCCAATCGAGGGCGGGAACGAAGATTTGGTGGGCCGGGTGGGGATCGAACCCACGACCGAGCGCTTAAAAGGCGCCTGCTCTACCACTGAGCTACCAGCCCTCGTGGTTCGCGACACGGTCGCACATTGTACGTCGAGTCTAGGCACCCATCCGCGACCCATTCGACCCGACGCCTGGCGCGTCGACAGTGGCTCCTGGGAGCCGCCCGACCATCAACGCCAGCGAAACAACTGCAGGGCCGCGGTGAAGCTCACCAGCGTCCAGGTCGCCAGGATCGCCACCTGCGGCCACAACGCCGCCGCGCCGGCGCCGTCGATCATCACGCCACGCAACGCCTGGTTCAGCGCGGTCAGCGGCAGCAGCGCGATGAACGGCTGCATCATCTCGGGAAAGTTCTCCGAGGCGAAGAACACGCCGGAGAAGACCCACATCGGGACCATCACCAGGTTCATCAGGCCAGACACCCCTTCAACTGTCTGGGCGCGGCTGGCGACCAGCAGGCCGAGGCCGGAGAAGGTCACGGCGCCGAGCAGGCACAGGACGCCGAGCAGCAGCCACGACCCGTGCACCGGCACGCCGAACACCGGCACCGCAAAGCCAAGCAGCAGTCCCACCTCGAGGACCAGGAAGATCAGCCGCGAGGCCATGTGCGACAGCAGGTAGTCGGTGCGGCGCATCGGGGTCGCCATCAGGCGCTTGAGCAGCTTGCGGACCCGTGCCTGGACCACCGAGAAGGCCACGCTCCACATCCCGGTGCCCATGATGTTCATGCCGAGCAGGCCGGGCACCACCCAGTCGATGTAGCGCGAGCCAGGCACCGTCACCAGCCGGTCGGCGACTGCGAGCGCCGACCGTCGCCCCGCGCCTGCCTGCAGCAGGTCGTCGACGACGAACCGGCCGACCCGGCTCTCCGGACGGCTCGGGTCGAGTTCGTAGGTCAGCGGTTCGCCAGGCACGACCAGCAGGTGAATCGCCCCGTTCCGCAGCGCGACGTCGGCCTCTGTGCGATCCAGTTCCCTGACCCGCAGGCCCTGATGCGCGCCGAGCGTCCTGGCCAGGGAGGCCGACGCCCCGGTACGCAGCACGGCGACCAGCACGTCCGGCGTGCCCTGCGAGCGGAACGCCAGCCCGAGCGCACAGGCCAACAGCACCGGGAAGGCGAACACCCAGAACACCGCTTCCGGCTCACGCACGAACTCGCGGAATCGGTTGATGGTCAGCTGCCAGAGCGGTCGGGTCGAGAGGCGCATGGTGGTCGTTCGCTTACCCGTCGCGCAGTTGCCGGCCGGTCAGCGACACGAAGACGTCTTCCAGCGTCGCGCTGTGCGTGGTCAGCAGCGTGAACGCGTCGGCCTCGGCCACGGCGGCCAGCAACGCCGGGAGGGCCTCGTGCAGGTGGGCCACGATCAACGTCCCCCGTGCGTCGTCCACCGAGGCGCGGCGCACGCCGGGCAAGCGGGCCAGGATCGACTCGGCCGGCATCGTCCGCCCTTCGGCCAGCGCGAACTCGACGATGTGCTCGGCGCCGAGCGAGGCGATCAGCTCGAGCGGCGTGCCCTGGGCGATGACCTGGCCGTGATCGACGATCGCCACGCGATCGCAGAGCACCTGGGCCTCGTCCATGTAGTGGGTGGTCAGCAGGATCGTCCGGCCGCGCTGCTTGAACTGGCCGAGCAGGTCCCACAGCTGACGACGTGACTGCGGATCGAGCCCGGTGGTCGGCTCGTCGAGGAACAGCACCTCGGGATCGCCGGCCAGCGCACACGCGACCGCCAGCCGCTGCTTCTGGCCGCCCGACAGCTTGCTGTACCACGCGTCGCGCTTGCTCTCCAGGCCGACGCTGGCTATCAGGGCGTCCACGCTCGGGCCCTGCGCGTAGAACGACCGGAACATGCGCAGCGTCTCGGCAACGGTCAGCTTGTCGTTCAGCTGCGTCTCCTGCAGCTGGATGCCGAGACGCTGGCGCAGCCGGCTGGCGTCGCGCGCCCAGCCGAGGCCGAGCACCTCGACCTGGCCGGCATCCGGCGTCGACAGGCCCTCGAGGATCTCGATGGTGGTGGTCTTGCCGGCGCCGTTGGGACCGAGCAGGCCGAAGCATTCGCCGCGCTGGACCTCGAGGTCCAGGCCGTTGACCGCGAGCACGTCGCCGTAACGCTTGAGCAGGCCGACGCAGCGCAGTGCCGCGGCCGGACCGGCTGCGCCACCGGGGCCGTCGCCGTGCGTGCCTGCCGACGCAACCATAGGCGTGGCCACGTCACGCAGGCAGCGCGAACCACGTCGCGGCGACCGCATCGTCGCGCAGGATCGTGTCGTGCCGGTCCGAGCCGGTCGAGATCAGCGCCACCGGGATACCGACGGCCTGCTCGAGCGTCGCGATGTAGGCGCGCGCCTCGGCCGGCAGCGCGTCGAAACTGCGGACCCCGGCGGTCGGGGCGGACCAGCCCGGCACACGCTCGTAGACCGGTTGGCAGCGGGCCAGGTGGCCGATCTCGGACGGGAAGTCGTGCAGCGGTTCGCCGTCGACGCGATAGCTGGTGCAGATCTCCAGCGACTCGAGCCCGTCGAGCACGTCCATCTTGGTGATCGCCAGCGCGTCCAGCCCGTTGATGCGGACGGCGTAGCGCAGCGCGACGGCGTCGAACCAGCCGCGGCGGCGTGGCCGCCCGGTCACCGATCCGTATTCGCTGCCGCCGTCGCGCAGCCGCTGGCCCATCTGGTCGAGCAGTTCGCTCGGGAACGGCCCCTCGCCGACGCGGGTCGTGTAGGCCTTGGCCACCCCGAGGATCGCGCCGATCGTCTTCGGCCCGACGCCGAGACCGGTGCAGATGCCGCCGCTGGTGGCGCTCGACGAGGTCACAAACGGATACGTGCCGTGGTCGATGTCGAGCAGCGTGCCCTGCGCGCCTTCGAACATGATCCGGCGTCCGTCGCGCATCGCCTGGTGCAGGAGCACCGAGACGTCGGTGACGAACGGCGCGAGCCGGATCCAGACCCGATCCAGTTCGTCGAGCACCTGGCGCCAGTCCATGTGCGCGCTGGCGATCAGATGATTGCGCGCCTCGACGTTCTGCCGGACCGCGTCCTCGAGCATCTGCCGCGGCGCGCGGTCCGAGAGGTCGCCGACGCGGATGCCGCGACGCCCGATCTTGTCTTCGTAGGCCGGGCCGATACCGCGGTTGGTGGTGCCGATCTTGCGTTCGCCACGCTTGGCCTCGGCGAGCACGTCGAGTTCCTTGTGGTACGGCAGGATCAGATGCGCCTTGCTGCTGATCGCCAGCCGTCCGGTGACGTCGACGCCGGCGGCGCCGATCTCGTCGATCTCGGCGAACAAGGCCTGCGGATCGACCACCAGCCCATTGCCGATGACGCAGGTCACGCCCGAATGCAGGATGCCGGACGGCAGCAGGCGCAAGATGAACTTGCGCCCGTTGGCGTAGACGGTGTGCCCGGCATTGTGCCCGCCCTGGTAGCGCGCGACGATCGAGAAATTGGGCGTGAGCAGGTCGATGATCTTGCCCTTGCCCTCATCGCCCCACTGGGCGCCCAAGACGGCTATGTTCATGATGCTGGCGATGGTCGGAGGAACCCGATGGCGCGCCCGTGTGCGCGAAACGAACAGGGCATCCTAGCAGACCGACTGGCCCCGGTGCCACCGACGAGCGACGTTCCGCCAGGAGGTTGACAGCCCCGGGCGCCGTCCGTAGGCTCTAGGGCTTCCACCCATGGCGATTGTCGACCGCGTGCTGTCCGTGCTTGGTGCATCCACCCCGGGAATCCCGCTGCTGGTGGGCGGGTGCAGCGCCGGTCGCACCCACGCGCTGCAGGCGGTGAGCGCACGTCTGCCGGCCGATACGGTGCCGGTCTACCTCGACATCGAACGCCTCGCGACCACCCCGGAGCAGTGCTACCGCGCACTGGTGCGGCACGTCCGCGTCGCCGACGACAGCGGCAGCTTGCCGGCACCGGCGTCGTTGACCTCGCCACGCGCCGCCTTCGCCGCGATGCTCGCGCTGCTGACCTCCGCGAGCGCGCCGGCGGGCCGCTGTTTCACGTTCCTGCTCGACGAGGTGCTCGACCTGCGGACCTTCGAGAGCTTCCCGGGCCTCAAGGGACTGATGGCCGACACGGCGCAGGCGCTCGTGCTGGCTCCGAACCGCTTCGTGCTCGCCACCCGGTTCCGGCAGCGCAGTGCGACGCTGCTGGCCACCTGGCCGCGCGTCAGCCTGGTGGACGTCAACGACGCCAGCGACGTCGACGATGGCCGATCGGTCGAGGCGTTGGCGGGTCTGGATACGCACGAGCAGCAGCAGGTGCTCGCCCTCACCGGCGGACGACTGGGCTACGCCGTGCTGGTCACCGACGCCTGGCGCGGGGCGCGCCGGCAAGGACTGACCGACGCGATCAGCGTACTGGCGGAACAGATGAGCACCGGCAGCGCACTGGAGCGCCGGCTGCGCTTGTCGTACGAAGTGCGCCTGCAGCGGGCTCGCGGCTACGGCGCGTTGCGCGCCATCCTCGACGTGCTCGCCGAACAGCAGCCGTTGAACCTGACGCAGATCGCCCAGCGCATGACCCGGACGCCAGGCTCGACCAAGGACTACCTGTCCTGGATGCTCGACGTCGACCTGCTGACCGTCGATCGCAAGCGCTACACGGTGACCGACCCACTGCTGCGGCTGTGGATTCGCCTCAACAACGGCCCGCAGGCACCGTCCGAGGCGGTGATTGCCCGGGAGGCGCAGCGCTATGCCCTCGACCGCCTCGGCAGCCTGCCCGACATCGCCGCGGTCGCCGCACCACGCCTCTCGTCCTCGTCATCGTCCGGCGGCATCATCGAGATCGACTGAGCAGTCGCGCAAGCCTTCGAGTGCCAGCCGCGCCGCCTGTTGCTCGGCGTCCTTCTTGCTCCGCCCGCCAGCCTGCGCCAGCAGCCGCCCGGCGCCGTGCACCTCGATGGTGAAGCGCTTGTCGTGGTCTGGCCCCGCTTCGGCCGCGACCAGGTAGATTGGCGGCGCCTGCCGTCGCGCCTGCAGGTACTCCTGCAGTGCCGACTTGAAGTCGCCAGCCCCGGCGGTCGCGATCCCGAGCGCCCGCGTGTCCTCGAGCAACGACGCGGTCTCCCGCAGGATCAGTGCGCGTGCCGCGTCGATTCCGCCATCGAGGTAGACCGCGGCGATCACCGCCTCGCAGGCATCGGCCAGCAGCACCGGCTTCCGCCGGCCGCCGGTCTTCTGCTCGCCACGTCCGAGCCGCAGGTAGTGGCCGAGCTCGAGCCGCTCGGCGACCTTCGCCAGCGCGACTGCCGAGACCAGCGTCGCTTTGACCTTGCTCTTCTGGCCCTCGTCGGCCTCGGGGAACTCGCGGAAGACCACCTCAGCGATCACGAACCCGAGCACGGCGTCACCGAGGAACTCGAGCGACTCGTTGGTCGACTCGGCGCCGCTGCCGTCCTCGTGCGCCCGCGAGCGATGCGTCAGCGCCCGCTGCAGCAGGCGGCGATCGGCGAACAGATGTCCAAGTCGACGCTCGAGCGGCGCCAGTTCGTCGCGCAGCAGCACCACTTTCCGGCCGTCGGGCGGTTGCCGATAGGCCTCCAGCAGGCGCGCCGCCTCGCCGGCGTCCTCGACCGCGACCATGATCCTGAGCTGCCCGAACGACGCCAGCGGCAAGGGGAAGACGCTGCGCAGCGGCGAGCGTTGGACCACGGCCCCGAGGCCGTGCGCCTCGAACAAGCCGCAGACGATCGAGGCCTCGGCATCCGAACCGGTGGTGAACACCACGGTGCGACTGGTCATGCCCGCACGTCCTCGGCCGCACCTGCGACCGCCGGCGCGGTCACGTCGACCTTGAGCACGATCATCGTCATGTCGTCGTGCTGCTCGGCGCCGTCCGCGAACTCCTGCACGCTCTCGAACACCTCGTCGCACAGTGCGTCGGGCTCGAGGCCGGCATGCTCCTCGACGCACAGGCACAGCCGATCCTCGCCATAGAGGTCGCGCACGCCGTTCATCGCCTCGCTGATGCCGTCGGTGAACAGTACCACCAGGTCGCCGGGCGCCAGCGAGATCGTCTGCTCCTGCAGCAGCCCTTCGAAGCGCGCCAGCACCGACTCCATCCGGACCCCCAGCACCAGGCCCTCCGGCGCCAGCAGGCGCGTTCGCGGAAAGGCGTCACGGGCGCGCAGGTGGATCATCGGGGTGTGACCGGCCCGGGCGTGCGTCAGCGTGCGCGCCCGCACGTCGAGCACCGCGTAGGTCATGGTGATGAAGCTGGTGCGGCTCATGTTCTGCGAAAGGATCCGGTTGACCTCGGTCAACAGCGCGCGCGGCGACCGATGTGACGTGCACAACGCCAGCACCAGGCCCTTCAACTCGGCCATGTACAGCGCCGCCGACGCGCCCTTGCCGGAGACGTCGGCCACCAGCAGGCCGATCCGGTCGGCGTCGAGCGGGAAGAAGTCGCAGTAGTCGCCGCCGATCTCCCGAGCCGGCCGGCACGCCGCGGCCAGCGTGACGTGACCGCGCCGGAGCGACTCGGACGGCAACAACGAGGTCTGGATGTCGCGCGCGATCTGCAGTTCCTGCTGCAGCCGTTCCTTGACGACTTTCTGCTCGAGCAGTTCCTCGATCCGCTCGACCATGCTGTTGAACGACGAGGCCAGGGCGCCGAACTGGTCGAGCGACCGGACCCGCACCCGATGCGAGAGGTCCTCGGCCTGCACACGGCGGGTGCCTTCGAACAGCTCGTGGATCGCGCCGGTAATCGACCGCGCCAGGCTGACGCCCATCACGAAGGCAACCGTCTGGATCACCAGGAACAGCCCGCCGATGATCAGCAGCACCAGCAGCAGGATGTCGCCGAACGAGACGCCGCCGCCGATCGCCTGCGCGCCGGTGATCCGCCGGTACAGGTTGACCAGGCTGGGTTGAATCTGCAGGCCGACCTTGCAGGTGCGGCCGTTCTGCCAGCTGGTGACGTCGAGAAAGTTGACCCACGACAAGGACGCCGGCGAGGTCTCGATGCGCACGTCGCCACCGGTCGGGACGCCGCACGGATCGCTGCCCGATGTGGCGACGGCCGTCGCCGCGCCGATCCGGATGCCGGTCTCGTCGCGGATCGCGTCGGCTGCCGAATCGTCCAGCGGCAGGTCGACCACCACCGCGCGTCGCGCCAGATCCGGGGTGCCGGTCCAGGACACGCTGCGGACGATCAGCCGCGCCCCAGCGGCGAGGCCGGCCGACTCGGTGACCGGCAGCACCACCGCGGTCGGCCCCAGTTCGAGCAACCACGCGGGCAGGTGGTCCGGGGCCGCGCCGTGATCCCAGGCGCCGGCGGTCTGCGGCGCCGTTCGGGCCGGGCCGTTCATCGTCAGCAGCGCGATCGAGATGCCGGGGTAGGTCCGCGCACCGGCGGTGGCCTTGCGCGCCAACAGGTCGCCCACTTCGGCGGGCGTCCGCGTCTGCTGCAGTTCGACGGCGGTCATGTCGGCGTAGACCCGGCCCTGGGCCTGCAGGTCGGCCAGCTTGTCCTTGACCAGGAACGAGCTGAAGCTGAGCAACGTGAGCGCGCCGAGGATGCAGAAGAACAGGAAGATTAGCGCCGCCGGCACAACCCCCATGAAGAAATAGGAGAGGATCAACTTGCGCCGCACCCGCCACAGCAGGCGGTGGCGCAGCGCGCGCGACAGCCGCCACAGCACGATGGTCGCGCCCACCACCAGCGTCAGCGTCGCCAGGCGCCGCACCAGATCGAGCGACGACGCGCCGTCCGTGTCGGGGGTGAGCAGCGCCAGCAACAGCCGCACCACCAGCCCGCCGAGCAGCAGCCGGCCAGCCCATTGCGTCAGCAGCAGCGTACGGACCGAGGGCAGCGGCGGGAGGTCGTGTGCACGCGGTGTTTCCAGGTGCACCGTGCCGGGTGTGTCAGGCGGCATGCTGTGTCGGCCGAGGCCTCCGCCCATGGCGTGCGTCGTCAGGCCAAGCGAGGCCGAATGATACCATCGCGGTTCCGCCCTTCTCCCAGAGGTCTGCCGTGATTGTCGACGCCACCGCCCGCTTCTCCACCCTCTGCATTCACGCCGGACAGGAGCCCGACCCGAGCACCGGCGCGATCATCACGCCGCTGTTCCAGACCTCGACCTACGTCCAGGACGGCTTGGGTCGGCACAAGGGTCACGAGTACGCGCGCACCAGCAATCCGACCCGGGCGGCGCTCGAGGCCAACGTCGCCGCCCTCGAAGGCGGCAGCCACGGCTTCGGCTTCGCCTCCGGGATGGCCGCGATCAACGCCGTGATGACCCTGCTCGCGCCCGGCGACCACGTCGTCGTCACCGACAATACGTACGGTGGCACCTACCGATTGTTCGAACGGGTGCTGCGGACGACCGGGCTGGACTTCACCTATGTGGACACCTCGATCGTCGAGGCGACGGTGGCGGCCTTCACGGACCGCACCAGGATGCTGTTCCTCGAGACCCCGACCAACCCGGTTCTGCGGCTGGCCGACATCGCGGCGCTGTCGGCGGCGGCGCACACCCGCGACATCGTGGTGGTGGTCGACAACACCTTCGCCAGCCCCGCGGTCCAGCAGCCGCTCCTCGTCGGCGCCGACATCGTCCTGCACAGCACCACCAAGTACCTCAACGGCCACTCCGACAGCGTCGGCGGGATGGTCGTGGTCCGCCACGCACCGCACGCCGAGTGGCTGACCTTCTACCAGAACGCCGCCGGCGCCATCCTCAGCGCCTTCGACTCGTGGCTGATCCTGCGCGGCACCAAGACGCTCGCGGTGCGCATGGCGGCTCACAACCGCAACGGCCAGATCGTGGCCGAGTACCTGAGCACCCACGCGAAGGTCGAGCGGGTCCACTACCCGGGCTTGCCGGCGCACCCGCAGCACGTGCTGGCGCAACAGCAGATGCGCGGCTGCACCGGGATGGTGTCGTTCACGGTCGGCACCCTCGACCGCGCCCGCACGGTCCTCGAACAGGTGCGCCTGTTTGCCTTGGCCGAGAGCCTGGGCGGCGTCGAGAGCCTGATCTCGCACCCGGCGACGATGACCCATGCGTCGGTGCCGGTCGAGCGCCGCGACGCGCTCGGCGTCACCGACAGCCTGGTCCGCCTCTCGGTGGGCATCGAAGACGTCGACGATCTGCGGGCCGACCTCGAACAGGCGCTCGCCAGGCTGTGACGCGCCGCCCTGGTCGCGCGTCAGGTCGTGCGACCGGGCGGCCCTGCTGCCCCGCCGCTGGTGCCGTCGCGGATCCACTGCAGGTACGCGGCGCTGCCGCCACTGGCCGTGAGCACCACCCACTCTGGTGTCTCATATGGGTGTGCCGCCGCGACCGCCGCGAACAGCGCCGACAGCGCCGCCCGGGTCGTCTTGATCAGCCACTGGCGTTCCTCGGCCTCCTCGATTCGCCCCCGCCACCGGTAGACGACGTGATGGGTCGGCAGCATCGTGACGCAGGCCGCCAGCCGACCCTCGACCAGCACCCGCGCCAATGGCGCGCCGTCGGCCTCGACCGGCCAGGTCGTGAGCACGAGCACCACGTCGTCGGTCACGCCGTCGTTGTGCGGCGACGGCAATTGCTGTATGGTCCGCATGGGTCGTGCCGTCCTCTCCAGAAAGCCCTCGCCAGTCTAGTCGCACGCCGCGGCGTGCCGTGGCCGATCCGCCGGCGTCGGTGATGCGCCGGCGCGTCCTGCGCGGGTTGCTCGGGCTGACGCTCTGCGTGGTCCTGGTCGATGGCGTGTTCGGGCCGCGCGGGCTGGTCGGCAATGTCCGACTGCGCGGGCGCAACGCCGCGCTCGCGGCCTCGCTGACGGGACTGCGCACCGGCAACGAGACGCTGCGCGAGGGCGTGCGTCGCCTCAACGAAGACCCGGCAACCATCGAGGAACTGGCGCGCGAGGAACTGGGTTTGCTCAAGGACGGCGAGCTCATCCTGATCCTCAAGGACGTCCCCGCAACGGCACCTGACGCGGCTCAGGTACGCCCCGGTGCAGCGCGTTGACCCTCGTTGCGCACGCGTGATACGCTGGGCGTGTTCATGGGGACAGCGGCACCGTCTCCGTGCATGACGCGGGGTGGAGCAGCCTGGTAGCTCGTTGGGCTCATAACCCAAAGGTCGCGGGTTCAAATCCCGCCCCCGCAACCAATTGAATCGGCATGAGGAGGTCGCCTGTTTCGGGCGACCTTTTCGTTTGTTGGGCGACAGTCAACATCGCGGCCAGGTTCCCTCTGAGCTCGATCCGGAGCTGGCCGTCCTCCGGTATCAAGACGATCGAATCAATCAGCCCACGGAGCATTTCTGAGGCTTCCAGGAGTGTGTCCTCGCGCTGGAGGGCGGCGGCGAGCTCCTCGACCTTCGAGCGGTAGAGGTCGGCCATGCTCGGGTGCAGGAGCGGCGGCGGTTCGTCCGCTACTGCGAGCTGTTTCAGTAGTGCGTCCTTTCGGTCCTGCAGGTCAGCCATCCGCTC
>JACDAO010000354.1 GCA_013695405.1 Acidobacteriota bacterium
CTCATGGCGGTGCTGTACCGCACGAACGCCCAGTCCCGCGCGATCGAAGATGCCCTCATGCGGGAGGGCGTCCCCTACAAGATCGTCGGCGGCGTCCGCTTCTACGAGCGCAAGGAGATCAAGGACGCGCTCGCCTATCTCAAGCTGATCATGAACCCGCACGACGACGTGAGCCTGCGCCGGGTTGTCAACGTGCCCGCCCGTGGCATCGGCAAGGGTGTGATGGAAACGCTTCAGGCCATCGACCCCAACGCGGTGCGCGCCGAGGTCCTGCCGCTGCTCGCGGCCGGCGTGCAGGAGGTCACGTCGGCACGGTCGCTGTGGGCGAAGCTCGTGTACGCCATCGAGGACGGAAAGCTGGCGCCGCGCGCAACCGCTGCGCTCAGAACGTTCAGAGACCTGATTACCCACCTCGCGGAGGTGGCGCGCCGGGAACCGGTGGCAATCACGATGGGCAAGATGCTCGACCAGTCAGGCTACCTGACGGACCTGCGGGACGAGAACAGCGAGGAAGCGAACGAGCGGATTGAAAATTTGATGGAACTGGTGTCGGCGGCGCGCGAGTACGAATCCCGCGAGGAGGAGGCGTCGCTCGGCGGCTTCGTCGATCGTCTGTCGCTCCTCTCCGAAGCGGACGAGGAGTCGGGCACGCGCGAAGCAAAGGTGTGGATGATGACCATGCATGCCGCCAAGGGGCTGGAGTTCCCGCTCGTTGTAATCGCCGGGCTCGAAGAGGGCTTGTTCCCTCACTCGCGATCCGCGGAGAGCGAGGAGGAGCTCGAGGAGGAGCGGCGGTTGTGCTACGTCGGCATGACGCGCGCCGAATCGCAGCTCGTGCTCACGAGTGCGGCACGCCGGCGGGTGTTCGGCGAGTATCAGGCCACCGACCCCTCCCGCTTCCTGGACGAGATCCCCCCCGAACTCATGGAGCGGATCGCCCCCGCCTACGCCGCATCACACCAGCGCGCCTTCAACCATGGCCACTACGAGTTTCGAACGAACCCGTACGGGCGCCAGGGTAAGCCGCCTGGCCGCGCGCGCGAGGCCGAGAGCACCTACAAGTACGAGGAAGAGGATCAATCAGGGGGGGGCTTGCGGTCCGGCATGCGCGTCCGGCATGCCCAGTTCGGAGTCGGGACGGTCGTCTCCGTCGAGGAACACAACGACGATCACAAGATCACCGTCCGGTTCAACCTGGTGGGCGTGAAGAAGCTCCTGGCCAGGTACGCCAAGCTCGAACCGGCGTGACAGCGCGCTATTGCGCAGGAGGCTCGGGCACCGGGCCGCCTCCCTCCGCCGGCGCATCGGGATCGTCCTCCTTCTCCGCCAGCTTTGCGATCGCGACAACCTCGTCCCCCTCGTCCATCCCGATGAGGCGGACACCCTGTGTGGCGCGGCCGATCGATCGCACGTCCCCGGCCCGCATCCGGATGATCATCCCCTGCTGGCTGATGATCATCAGCTCGTCGTCTTCGCGAACGTAGGCGATTCCGACGACCTTCCCGTTCCGGTCCGAGGTCTGGATGTTGATGATGCCGACGCCGCCACGCGTTTGCAGCCGGTACTCATCGAGCTCCGTGCGCTTGCCGTACCCGTTCTGCGCGACGGTGAGGAGCGTGCCGCCCTCCCGGACGACTTCCATCGCGACGACTTCGTCGTCCTCTCTCAGCGAGATGCCGCGGACACCGTAAGCCGTCCGGCCCATGGAGCGAACGTCGGTTTCCTGGAAACGGATGGCCATGCCGGCGCGGGTGCCGAGGAACACCTGCTCCTTCCCGTCGGAGAGCTCCACGGCGATGACCGAATCCCCCTCCTCGATGCCCATCGCGATGATGCCGCCCGCACGCGGATTGCGGAAGAGCGACAGGTCGGTCTTCTTGACGACGCCCCTGCAGGTGCCCATGATCACGAACTGCTGGTCTTCCTGCTCCGGAAACTCCTTGACGGTCAGCAGCGCGGCGATCTTCTCGCCAGGCTCCATCGAGACGAGGTTCGCGATGGCCTTGCCCTTCCCGCCTGGACCGACGTCCGGGATCTCGTGCACCTTCAGCCAGTACGCCCGCCCGCGGTCCGAGAAGATCATGATGTAGGCGTGCGTGGAGGCGATGAAGAGATGGCTGACGAAGTCCTCTTCCCGCGTGCGCATCCCGATGCGCCCTTTTCCGCCGCGCCGCTGCATCCGATAGGTGCTGATGGCCGTGCGCTTGATATAGCCGGTGTTGGTGACGGTGATCGCCATGTCTTCGTCGGCGATCAGATCCTCGATGCGGAACTCCCCGCTCTCTTCGACGATCACGGTTCGCCGCGCGTCGGAATAGTTCTCGCGAATGGCCTTGAGCTCCGAGAGCACGACGGCCATCAGGAGGTCTTCGCTGGACAGGATTGCCCGAAGACGTTCGATGACCTTGAGGAGCTCCGCGA
>JACDAO010000359.1 GCA_013695405.1 Acidobacteriota bacterium
TCGGGCTGGGCCACGACTAGCGGCGCGGGCCGTCTGGCCCGTGCGGCAGCAGGACGGACTTGATCACTTGACCGGTGTGCATGCTCTCGAACGCGGCCTGCCAGTCTTCGAGGCCGGTCCGCAGACCCACCACCTGGTCGGCCATCGTCCGTCCGGCCGCGAGCAGGCCGATGACTCGCTCCCAGACCGGGTAGTTGTGGCTGAACGACCCCTGCAACCTGATGTTCTTCTGGACCAGCGGGTTGAGGTTGACCGGCACCAGGTCGGGCGACCAGCCGACCTTGATGATCTGGCCGTCGGGCTTGACCATCTGCAGCGCGGCGTCGAGCGGACGGCTGGCGCCGGACGCGTCGCAGACGACGTCGGCGCCGAGCGGGTCGAGCGATCGCACCACCTCGTCGAGCGACTGGTTGTCGATGTCGACCAGGTGGGTCGCGCCGAGCGCACCAGCAACGTCGAGGCGGGCACGGTCCACAGCCCGGCCCGCGACCACCAACGGCCAGGCGCCGCTCAGCGCGGCCATCCGCGCGCACAACAGTCCGATCGGCCCCGGGCCGAGGACTACCACCAGATCGCCCGGCTTGATCTCGGCATTGACGCACATCGACTGGTACGCAACGCTGTGCGGCTCGGTGAGGCAGGCGATCTCGAACGGCAGGCTGTCCGGAATGTGGTGCAGGCAGCGCGCCGGCACGCGCACGTACTGCGCCATGCCGCCGTCGATGCCGTAGCCAAACCCCTTGCGCGACGGGCAGAGGTTGTAGCGGCCGGTGCGGCACAACAGGCACTCGCCGCAGATGAACGCCGCGGTCTCGCTGACGACCCGGTCGCCTTCGCGGAACCCGCGCACGTCGGATCCGGCCTGCGCGATCACGCCACCGAACTCGTGGCCGAGCGTGACCGGCGCATTGACCGGCCAGGAATGGGTCAGGTAGGCCTGGTGCACGTCCGAACCGCAGACCGACGCCGCGCCGACCGCCAGCAGCACGTCACTCGGGCCAATCTCGGGCACCGGCACGTCGCGCAGCGCGACCTGCAATGGCTCGTCGAGCCCGTACTGCACCACCGCCGGTTGCATCGCGGGCATCACTGCACCTCCGCGACGCGACGGCCGTCGCTGGTCCACCGCGCCAGCCGGGTCTTGCGGATCTCGGTGCTGATCTCGCGCAGCACCGTGTGCAGGTCGTTGCTCGAGGTCTTGAACTCGTCGGCGTCGATCACCAGCGGGGCGCCCAGCACCACCAGCGGCGCGCCGTGCGCCGGACAGCCGATCGCCTGCGGAATGGTCAGTCCCCCGACTGCCTGCACCGGGACGTTGACCGCGCCGACCACAGCGTCGAGTTCGTCCATCGGGCTGAGGCCCTTGACCAGGCCGCGCTCGTCGTAGCCGATGTGATGAATGATGAAATCGCAGCCGAGGGATTCGAGCCAACGCGCGTTTTCGACGCGGTCAGGCGCGATCATGTTGTCGCCCATCACCTTGATGCCATAGGTGCGTGCCGCATCGACGACGCGGCGGACGGTGGCTTCGTGGGCGCGCCCCATCACGACCACCAGGTCGGCGCCGGCCTTGGCCATCATCTCCGCTTCGAGGTACCCACCATCCATCGTCTTCAGGTCGGCGACGATCGGGTGATCCGGAAACCGCGCGCGCAGTTTCTCGACCGCACGCAGCCCTTCGGCCAGCAGCAGCGGGGTGCCCGCTTCGAGCCAGTCGACACCGGCCTCGACAGCAATCGCCGCGGTGTCGAGCGCTTCGTCGATATTGGTGAGGTCGAGCGAAATCTGAACGACCGGGAACGTCAGGGAGTCAAGACGCGTCATGAAATCCGTTCCGCCCGGTAGCCGCCCTTGGATTTGTCGGCCAGATAGATCGCCCCGAAGATGACAACCAGCAGCAGCGGCAGTGCAGACCAGATGGGCAGCACGCGCTCGGTGCCGTAGGTCGCACTGATCCACCCCATCACCGGCCCCGACAGCGCCGTGGCGAAGCTGCCGGTGGCGCCGATGACTGCCAGGCCGAGCGCGCCGGAGCGCGGGAAGCGTTCCGAGGTGATCCCGAGCATCGTCGGCCACCAGAAGGCGATGCCGACCGCGAATATGCCGGCCCACAGGAAGGCCGCGGTCACGGTGACGGCATGACTGAACATGTACAGGCCGAATGCCGCGATGATCGCGCTGCCGGCAATCAGCGCGGTCGGCGCAATCTTGTGCGAGACGTTGTGGCCGAACTGCCGCATCAGGTACATCACCATGTTGATCCAGACCACCTGCAGGATGCCGGCCTGGGTCGCGCTCTGGGTCACGCGGTTGAAGATGGTGGGAATCCAGCTGCCGGCCCCGAGTTCGGTGCCGGCGGTCAGGATCATGCAGAACCAGACCAGCAGGAACAGCGGCCGCGCCAGATCCTTGAACATGTCGCCGAACGGCACGCCGGCGGCCTCGCGTTCGGTGGCCGGGAACTTCTGCCCGAGGAACAGCAAGAAGTAAATCAACGATGGCACGAGCAGCGTC
>JACDAO010000362.1 GCA_013695405.1 Acidobacteriota bacterium
CGCTCATTCTCGTGGTAGTCAACCTATTCACCGGCACTCGCGGCCGCACCGTGGTGTAGCGATGGAGGGAGCCTTCAGCAGCGCCGCGCGTGAGGCGCGCGGTCAGCAGCGCTGAGGGCTCCCGCGCGAGGTGCCGCTACCGCTGCCGCGCACCGACTCGTGTTCCGGAATGAGGCAGATGGCCGACGCGGGTACAGAGTCGTACCTGCCCGGTGCGCTCCACGCCTTCCCGCCCGGCACGTCGATTGTCATGAAGGACCTGTCCCGCTCGCTCCCCTCGGCAACCCCGGCCGCACCTACGCAATCCCGGCGGATGCCGATCGGTGCCGAACTCATCGCTCCCGGGCAGGTGGCTATACGTGTCTGGGCCCCTGAGCACCAGCGCGTCGTCGTCGTCATGGACGACCAGCACAGCAGGCTGGTCAAGGACGCCGACGGGTACCACGCGGCGACCGTTGCAGGCCGCCCCGGCAGCCGCTACGGCCTGCTGGTCGACCAGGACTCTACGCCGTACCCGGATCCAGCCTCGCGCGCCCAGCCGGACGGCCCGCACGGCCTCTCGGAGGTGGTCGATCCGGACGATTTTTCGTGGCGCGACGCCGCCTGGAGTGGCCCCGACGAGGACGCCGCCGTGCTGTACGAGATGCACGTCGGCACGTTCACGCCAGAGGGCACCTTCGCGGCCGCCGCGAGCCACCTGGAGCATCTCGCCACGCTCGGCATCACGGTGATACAGCTGATGCCGGTCGCCGACTTCCCCGGGGCGTTTGGCTGGGGCTACGACAGTGTCTGCCTGTACGCCCCGAACCACGTCTACGGCCGCCCCGACGACCTGCGTCGCTTCGTCGATCAGGCGCACGCCTTCGGCCTCGCCGTAATCCTCGACGTGGTCTACAACCATGTCGGGCCGGATGGCAACTACCTGCGTGCGTTCAGTCAGCGCTACTTCAGCGATCGCTACGAGAACGAGTGGGGCGAGGCGCTCAACTTCGACGGACCCGACGCCGCGCCGGTGCGAGAGTGGGTACTGACCAACGTGGCGTACTGGATCCGCGAGTTCCACGTTGACGGCTTCCGGCTCGACGCAACGCAACAGATCTTCGACGCCTCGCCCGACCACTTGCTGGCGGCGGTGGCTCGCGCCGCCCGAGCGACGGCCGGGCACCGGCGCGTGCTGATCACCGCCGAGAACGAGCCGCAGCAGGTCCGCCTGGTCGAGGACCCCGCCGATGGCGGCTACGGGTTGGACGCCCTCTACAATGACGACTTCCATCACAGCGCGCGGGTCGCGTTGGTCGGCACGCGCGAGGCCTACCTCGGCGACTACCGCGGCGTCACCAGCGAATGGCTGGCGTGTGCGCGATGGGGCTTCCTGTTCCAGGGCCAGCTCTATGCCTGGCAGAAGCAGGGGCGCGGCACCCCCTCGCTCGACCTGCCGCCCCGGGCCTTCGTCAACTTCCTGGAGAACCATGACCAGGTCGCCAACACCGACAGCGGCCGTCGCCTCGTCGATCTCGCGCGGCCGTCGGACCTGCGCGCGATGACCGCGCTCCACCTGTTGCTGCCCGGCCTGCCACTCATCTTCCAGGGGCAGGAGTTCGGAGCCCGGGAGCCGTTCGTGTACTTCGCCGACCATCAGGTCCCGCTCGCCGACGCGGTCGCCGCGGGCCGTCGTGAGTTTCTGCAGCAGTTCGAGCGGCTGCGCGACGATCGCGTGTTCGAGCACCAGCCGGCGCCGCACCATCCCTCCGCCTTCACGGCGTGCCGGCTGCAGCGCGATCCCTCGGACCGCCGCCAGCAGCAGTGGACCGCGCTCTACCGCGACCTGCTCGCGCTGCGCCGTGCGCGGCCGCGTCACGCGGGTCAGCCGCCGGTGATCGACGGCGCGGCCCCCGATTCAGGACTGTTGCTGCTCCGCTATCGCGCCGGCGTGCAGGGCGACTGGCTGATCGTCCTCAACCTCGCCGCCGACCGCGACATCGCGTCCTTGTCCGAGCCGTTGATCGCGCCTCCACGCGGGGGCACCTGGTGGGTGCACTGGAGCAGTGAGGCGCCACGGTACGGCGGACAGGGCGTGATGGCCTGGACCTCAGGTCACTGGCCAGTCGCCGGCCACAGCCTGACGGTGGTGGCGCCCGGGGCGACCGCGCCTGCGACGCCGGAGGTGGCGCGATGAGCGTCGGTGACCGCACAGCGGGCCAGGCGCCGACGCCACAGGGCCTGCTCGCCGAGTTGACCCCGCTGGTGCGCCGGTTGTCGATGACGCCCGAAGAGAGCCCGGCGCTCGACGAGCGCGGCAGCCGCGAGTGGCTGGTCACCAACGGACTCGGAGGGTATGCCTCGGGGACGATCATTGGTGCGCTGACCCGGCGCTTCCACGGGCTGCTGGTCGCGGCCCTGCCCTCTCCGCTGGGCCGCACGATGCTGCTCGCGCACCTGTCCGAGCGACTGCGCTTCCGCGACGGACACAGCGAGTGGCTGGGACTGCACGGCACCGCCGGCCGGCTGACCCAGGCGCACGCGGCTCGTCACCTCGAGGAGTTCCGGCTCGACGCCGGCCTGCCGGTCTGGCGCTATCAGGTGCACGGCGCCGTGATCGAGAAGAGCCTGGTGATGCCGCACGGGCAGAACACGGTTCACGTCACCTACCGGCTGCTCGACGGCGCGCGGCGAATCAAGCTTTCGCTGCGGCCGCTGGTCGGCTTCCGACCGCATGAAGCGCCAGTGGACCATTCCCCGGTCGATGGCTACACCGTGAGTGTTCGGGGCAGCCGAATCGAGGTCGCTGCCGGAGGCTCGATGCCGCCGCTGCGGCTGGTGCTGCACGCCGGCAACGGTCGCTTCGCCTTCGATGACCAGGCCATCTCGGACGTTCGCTACCTGATCGAGGAGCATCGCGGCTACGACCACGCCGGTCCGCTGTGGAGCCCGGGGCGCTTTCGTGTCGACCTGACCCCGGACACACCCGTGACGGTCATGGCCTCGGCGGAGTCCTGGGAGACAATCGCAGCGATCAACCCGCAGGAAGCGTTCACGATGGAGCGGACGCGGCGCGCCCGCCTCGTCACGATGGCCGATCCGGCGCTCCGGACCGGGATCGGCGCCGAACTGGTGCTGGCCTCCGACCAGTTCGTGATTCGACCGGTCTCGCGCACCGAGGATGGCGTCCGCGCCCGGGTTGGGGGCGGCGACGCGCGGACCGTGATTGCCGGCTACCACTGGTTCACCGACTGGGGCCGCGATACCATGATCTCGCTCGACGGTCTGACCTTGTGTACCGGCAGGCTCGAGGAGGCGCGCGACATCCTGCGCACCTTCGCCTATCACGTGCGCGACGGCCTGATTCCCAACATGTTTCCGGAAGGGGGCCGCGAAGGGCTTTATCACACCGCCGACGCGACGCTGTGGTTCTTCCACGCGGTGCACCGCTACCACACCCGCAGCGGGGACGACCTGCTGCTGCGCGAAATGCTGCCGGTGATGCGGCGGATCGTCCGGGCGCATCGCGAAGGCACCCGCTTCGGCATCGGCGTCGACCCGGCCGATGGCCTGGTCCGTCAGGGCGCCGACGGCTACCAGTTGACCTGGATGGACGCCAAGGTCGACGACTGGGTCGTCACACCACGCCGCGGCAAGGCGGTCGAGATCAACGCGCTCTGGTACAACGCGCTCCGCCTGCTTGCCGGCTGGCTGGCCACGGATGGCGCACACGACGACGCCGCTGACCTCGAGGCCGAAGCGGCGCAGGTACAGACCGCGTTCAACCAGCGCTTCTGGAATCCGGCCACCACGCACCTGTTCGACGTCGTCGACGGCGAAGACGGCAACGACGACGACGCCTGCCGACCGAATCAGGTGCTGGCGATCTCGCTGCAGCATCCGGTGCTCGATCGGGCTCGCTGGGATGCGGTGCTCGACCAGGTGGTGGCCCACCTGGTGACGCCGGTGGGCTTGCGCTCGCTGTCGCCCGCCCACGCCGAGTACAAGCGGCAGTACTTCGGTGACCTGCGCACCCGTGACGCCGCCTACCACCAGGGTACCGTGTGGGGCTGGCTGATGGGGCCACTGGTGGACGCGTGGCTCGCGCGCGATCCTGGCGATTTGGCCGGGGCGCGGAGGTTCCTCGATGGCATCGCGGCCCATCTCGACGAAGGCTGCGTCGGATCGGTGAGCGAGATCTTCGACGCGGAAGAACCCTACGTGCCGCGCGGCTGCGTTGCGCAGGCGTGGAGCGTGGCCGAATGGCTGCGCAGCCTGGCGCGGACCACGCCGCCTACGACTCCTCCCGCCCGACGATGAGCGGGTCGGCCCGCCACAACCCGTACTTGCGCAGCTTGTTGTAGAGGGTCGGGCGGTGGATGCCGAGGATCGCCGCTGCGGCCCGCTTGTTGCCGCGCGTGCGTTCGAGCGTCTGGACGATCGCCAGCCGTTCCAGGTCCTCGAGCGACTGGCCAATCGGCATCGACGAGGTGCGCAGGCCCGTGCCGGGATGCCGCACCGTGTCGGGCAGGTCCTCGACCCGAATCTGCGGGCCGGTGGTGAGAATGACCGCGCGCTCGATGACGTGCTCGAGTTCGCGGACGTTGCCCGGCCAGGGGTGCCGCTCGAGTTGCCGCAGCGCGGCCTGCTCGATGCCGGTCAGGATCCGTCGGTGCCGCTCGGCGAAGATGCCGATGAAGCGCGACACCAGCAGCGCGATGTCGCCTTCGCGTTCGCGCAGCGGCGGCAGGCTCAGTACGATCGTGTTGAGCCGGAAGAACAGGTCCTCACGCAGTTGACCACGCGCCACCGCCTCGTCCGGATCGACGTTGGTGATACAGATCAAGCGCACGTCGGCACGCAGGCTGGCGGTGCCGCCGACCGGCCGGAACTCGCGTTCCTGCAGCACACGCAGCAGCTTGACTTGCATCCCCAGCGACATGTCGGCGATCTCATCGAACAGCACGGAGCCGCCATCCGCCACCTCGAGCAGTCCCTTCTTGTCGGCGGTCGCGCCGGTGAACGCGCCGCGGCGATGCCCGAACAACTCGGATTCGAGCAGTTCGCTCGGAATCGCCGCGCAGTTCAGCCGGATGAACGGCGCGTGGGCCCGCGCGCTATGTTCGTGAACGGCCGAGGCCATCAACTCCTTGCCGGTACCGTTTTCGCCGACGATCAGCACGTTGGCATCGGTCGGGGCCGCCGCACGGGCCAGTCGGAACGCATCGCGCATGGCCACCGACCGCGTCAGCAACCGGCCGAAACCCTCGACTCCGGGCTCGAGCTCCGATCGCCCAGGGC
>JACDAO010000382.1 GCA_013695405.1 Acidobacteriota bacterium
AGTACCACGGCGGGCAGCGGTTCAATCCATGCGCGCCGTCGGTGATCGGGTTGCAGTCGGTGCTCCGCGAGCGCCAAGGACGCCGCCTCGAACACGAACCAGTCGCGCGCCTCGCGGTGCGCGAGGACGTGCTCGATGTCGGGAGCCAGATTCCATCGCCGCTGCTGCCGCACCCACTCGATCGCGCACGCAGAGATGACCTGGTCCTCGTCGTTGATCAGGTGCAGCAATGTGTCCTCGACGTCTCGCCGCCGCGATCCGATCAGCACGTTGCCACGGCCGACCCGCTCGTCTTCAGGAAGATCCTCGACCACCGGCAGCACCATCTTTCGCACCTGACCGGTGAGGAGGTTGTCGAGGTACTCCGATGCGCTCGCCCGGGTGCGCGGCTCACCGTGGGTGAGCGTCCATTCCGCTGCGGCAATGTCCTCGGCAGCGTAGGTCAGTCCGAGCAGGTGAAAGATCCGCTGTCGCCCGCGGCTTCTCTTCTGTTGCAGAGCCATCGCGAGCAGAGTGTCGTCCGGCAGGACGCCAGCAGACGACAGGTTGCCGTGCAGCGAGAGATAGCGGAAGAACTGTCGGCATTCCTCGATGACCTTGCGCGCGAGGACGTCGGCAGGGAATCGCAGCCGATCATCGGCGCGCCGAAGCCGGGTCAGCGCGTGGACGACCTTGTAGCGGACGAACCGGTCAGGATCGTTCAGGTGACCCACCAGCACGTCCACCGTTCTCTGCGACGGGATCGCCGCGAGTGTGCTTGGCAGGTGGCGCCGGACCCACTCGTCCTCGTGAGGGTCGGCCATGAAGTAAGCGAGGCTGTCGATGACCGGCTCGCCATAGCTCACGAGGGCGTCGCGTGCGCGTCCCTTCAGCTGCCGGTTGCGGAGCAGGCTCACCAGGGTGGGCACGAACATGAAGTCCGTGCTGCCGAGCGTCCGCACGCTCCCCATGGCACGGTCGGCGACCTCGCGTGCCGGGTCATAGAGCAGCACGATCAGCAGGCGCTGAAACCGCGCTCCTCCGGTGTGCTCCAGCGCCGCGGCGACGTCGTGCCGCGCGGCCTGCGTGGCCGGGGTGCTGTCGGAGACGATCGTGGAGAGCGTGGCTTCGGCAGCGTCGAGGTCCGCCGGATCGCTGCTCGACGCCAGGGCGACGGCCGCTGTCGCGCGAATTCGCGGGTCCGGATCCGCCAGCATCGGGCGGGCGAGGCTCGCCGCATCCTCGTGCGAGATGGCTCCCAGCGCCACCAGCGCCGCGGCACGCACGGAGGCGTCGGGATCCGCCAGCGCGTGACGCACGTGCGGCGTCCACGCTGCTGCGTTCTCGTGTTGGGTTGCGCCAATCGCGCTCAGGCTTCGCTCCCGCACCTGTGCAGACTCATGGCGTAACAGCAGCGGGGTGACGAGGTTGCCCGCGCCGAGCGTTTGGAGCATGTCGATCGCGTAGATGACCCGCGCGGGGTGCGGGCTCGCCAACTCGTGGACCAGGGTCTCGACGGTGGACAGATCGGCTCCGGTCAGGCGCACATGGGCCGGGTCGATGTCACGCCGTCCGATGCTCTGGCGAAAAGCGTGGAGATACCCGCGGCGTGCCGTGACCGACATGAAGAACCACAGCCCCATCACCGCAAGGCTTGCGTAACTCAGTTGCTGCCAATCGAGGTTCAGCCCCCATGGCTGCACGAGTACCAGCAGCAGCAACGCGCCGACTGCCTTGGCCATGCGGTCGACCGTGACGTCGACAAACGACTTGGCCTTGAGCGTCACCTCGCCCGGCAGCGGCAGAAAGAGGATCTCGCGCGTTGTCTTGTCGACGGTATAGCGCAGCGATTGGTCCAGGACGCGGGCGAGGCCAGGCGCCCACAGCGCGGCGTTCAGGAGCGTGACGACGGCGCCTGCGCCAAGGCTCACCGGCAGGACCATCAGCGCAAACCCAATCCCCAGGTAGCGGTGGATCCTGCTGGTCAGCCAGATCTGAATGACGAAGCCGACCGTGGACGTCCAGAGCTGGATCTGCGCGAGGAACACGGTGATGGCATCGGTCTGGTTGGCACCCTTGGCGGCTTCGGCGGCCATGTTCAACTGCTGCTCGATGATCGCCGCGCCAACCGCGGCGAAGCTGATGACGAGTGCGATGATCTTGAGATGTGTCGAGCTGCGCAACAGCGCGAAGCCCTCGGCGGAACTGACGCCCTCGTCGTTCTGCACGGCCACTGCCGCCGCGGTGTCCGCGTGGGCCTTGGGGAGGATGTGCCAGACCAGCACGGCGCAGGCGAGCAGCATGGCGCCGCTGATCACCAGCATGTTGGTCGTGCCGAGACGCGGCGTGAATGACTGCAGGATGTAGGACCCCGCCATCCCGCCGAGCGATGCCCCTCCGCCGATGAAGCCGAACACTCGCTTGGCCTGCCGCGGGTCGTAGACGATGTTGGCGACAGTCCAGAATTGGCTGATCAGTAGAACGCCGAGAATCAGCCCCAACAGATAGAACGCCGGGGAGGCCCAGCGCGTCTCGGTCTGAAACAGGCCCCAGAAGAGGAACAGCAGCCCCGCCATGCCCACCTGCGTGATCGGCAACGCCCCGCGTCGCGGCAAGCGCGCCACCAACCAGCTGTAGCCGGTCATCAGCACGCCGATCATCAGCCCGGCGGCGAGCAGGACGTAGGGCAGGTTGTCGGCGCCGAGAGCAGAGATGAACTTGGACCGCGTTACCGGCTTCAGGATGTTGTACGCGGTCATCGCCAGAAACGAATAGGCGAACATCAGCAACACGCCGGCGCTTTCTTCCTCGCGCACCTCGACCACCGGAGAAAGCACTCGCTGTAGCAGGAGCATGGCGCACAGCCTAAGCCATTGGGAACATCGCGTAAACTCGCTCGGCCCATGCTCTTGCGGCTGCCCCGGTTCGTCGACGTGCGTGCGGGCGAAGGGCTGCCGGTGTTGCTGTCGTGTCTCTACGTCGCCTGCGTCGTCGCCGCATTCCTTCTGGCAAAGCCGCTCCGCAACAGCCTGTACCTCCGGGAGTACGGCCCGTACGCCCTTGTCTATGCGTATGTCGCGGTGCCGGTGGTTCTGTGGGTGTTCGTGACGGTCTACGCTGCGGTGGCCCGTCGTGTCGGCACGCGCCGGGCCAGCGTCGGCACGCTGGTGTTCTTCAGCCTGAACGTCGTGTGGTTCTGGTGGGCGTTCCGGACCGGGCGATTCCCGCTGCTCCCGGCGGCGTTTTACGTCTGGGTCAACTGCTTTGGCGTCATCGCCCCCGTGCAGGCCTGGAGCTTCGCGAACTCCCTGTTCGACGCGCGTCAGGCAAAACGCGTGTTTGGATTGATCGGCGCGGGAGCGTCGCTGGGCGCCATTGCCGGCGGCCTGCTGGCGCGATTCCTCGTCGTTCCAGTAGGGGGCACTGTCAACCTGCTCCTGGTCCTGGCGGCGCTGATCCTGTCGGCGGCAGTGATCGTGGCGTTTGCATCGCAGCGGCTGACGAGGCGTCGCACGACGCCCAGGCGGGGCCGTCCCTCGCGCCCGTTCGCTCACACAGCGAGGAGCATCGCGGCAAGTCGTTACCTTCGGCTGCTCGCGGTGCTCGTCGTGCTGGTCGCGGTCGTGACCCAGTGGGTCGCCTTTCAACTCAGCCTTGTCGCCTCGGCCCGGTTCGGGGATGACGCCGACGCGCTGACGCGGTTCTTCGGCGAGTTCAACTTCACGCTCGGCGTCATCGGCTTCCTGCTGCAGTTGCTCCTGACGGCGAGGGCCTTGCGGGTCTTTGGCGTCGGCGCCGTCGTCCTGCTCCTGCCGATCACTCTCGCCTTCAGCAGTGCGTTCACGGTGCTGGTTCCGGTCTTTCTGACCGTGCTCCTGACCAACGCTGCCGACCAGTCGCTCAGGTTCTCCGTGGACAAGGCCGCGTACGAACTGCTGTACCT